>DATDYQ010000082.1:0-8722 GCA_035288965.1 Candidatus Nanoarchaeia archaeon | reverse complement strand
CTTGACATAATGATCAATTAATTCTTTTAAATTCAAAACTTTAGGCTGTCCATTTACTAAAGCAACATTAATTACTCCAAATGTTTCTTGTAATTGTGAATGTTTATATAATTGATTTAATATTAATTCAGGATTAGAATTTGCTCTTGTTTCAATAACAATCTGCATTCCTTTTCTATCACTTTCATCTCTTATATCTGTAATTCCATCTATTTTTTTATCTCTAACTAAATTTGCAATATCTTCTATTAAAACTGATTTATTAACTTGATAAGGAATTTCAGTAATTAATATTTTCTTTCCGCTTATTTCACTTTTTGCTCTTATCTTTATCTTTCCTCTTCCTGTTTTAAATGCATTTATTATTCCACTTCTTCCAAGAATATATCCTGCTGTTGGAAAATCAGGACCTTTGATTAATTCCATTAACTCTTCAATTGAAACTTCATTATTATCAATAAAAGCAATTATTGCATCTACAACTTCAGTTAAATTATGTGGCGGCATATTAGTTGCCATTCCAACTGCAATGCCTGAACTTCCATTTATCAATAAATTAGGAATCTTGCTTGGTAATACTGAAGGTTCTTTCAAACTTCCATCATAATTGGGAACAAAATTAACCGTATTTTTCTTAATATCAATCAACATTTCTTCAGCTAGTTTTGATAATTTAGCCTCGGTGTAGCGCTGGGCAGCTGCAGTATCTCCGTCTACGCTCCCAAAATTTCCTTGTCCAACTATTAATGGATATCTTAAACTAAAATCTTGAGCCATTCTAACTAATGCATCATAAACAGCAAGATCTCCATGTGGATGGAATCTGCCCATAACATTTCCAACAATTCTGGCACATTTCTTAGTTGGCTTATTGCTCAATAAACCCATATTATACATTGTAAATAATATTCTTCTATGAACTGGCTTTAATCCATCATGAACATCAGGCAAAGCTCTTCCTACAATAACAGACATAGCATAATCTATGTAAGCTTCTTTCATTTCTTGTTCAATTAATCTTTGCTGTATTTGTTCTGCCATTTTATAATCTCAAAGCTAGAGGGTATCCATTTTTTTCATATCCTATAACTTCATACTTGCGTGTTTTACCTTCTCTTTCAATCCAAAAAATATTTCCAATTTCATATTTTGTTTCGGAATTTCTAATTATCATCATCTTTCCATCTTCTATTTGGATAAATTCTAAACTTTTTTTATCATCTTTTAGTTCAGTCATCTTAATTTTCTCGCATAATAAAGTTGTTCAGATGCATTTGTTTCTGGAATAGAGTAAATTTTAAAAAGTTCCCATTCTCTTTCAACTCTTATGAATAAAATATCATTAATTTCATATTTCTGTTTCTCAGAAAAAAAACCTAGATCATTTCCGTTTTCAAAGATTATTCTTTCATCTAAACTTTTATCTTCACTCATTGTAATGTTTCTCCTTTCTCTCTCAGCATAACTAATCTCAACCTTGTTCCAGGTCTTTCTGAAACTTTTCCAGCACCCCTTTCAAAAATAGGATAACTTTCCCTTTCTGCAATCACATAATCCTCAACAGTTTCTTTTCTTCTCAAGCATAAAGATATTAAACTTCCAGGAATAATTTCTGTATCAACTTCACCATCTGTTCTAACTATATCAACAATCTCCCTACTCGTATTCGGAAGTAAATCATTAAGGTATTTTAATTCTCCAATATTATCTTCAACGTTTTCTTCATAAATATAATTTTCTACTCTATATCTTATCATTTTAAAAAGTCTTTAATAAATCCTCCACTGAGTCAATAATATAATAGGGCGCTCCAGTTTCTTCATTTGGCATTTCATGAGAATATTTTCCATTATGAATCCATGCAGTTTCACATCCAATTTGATTGCCAATTTGAATACCTCTAATACTTCTATCATCTACAACTAATGTTTTACTTGGTGTTGTTCTAAGAGTTTTAATACAGTCTAAAAATTGTTCTCTTGTTTTTTCAGTGTCAACTAAAATGTAATCAACATAACTTCTTATCTCATCTATTTGTTTTTTTCTTTCTTCTATATCTTCTGGCAGAGCTTTTGATATGACTGCCAATCTATTTCCTCTTTCTTTTAATTTCATTAAAACATTTTTTGAATAAGGAAATAATCCTTTTCCGTCAAATTGATATAATGTTCCAATCCAATCAAATATTATTGCTTCTATCATTTTAAACATCCAGGTTCTTTACCTTAGAAGCATTTTCAAATATGAAATCTCTTCTAGGTTCAACTTCATCTCCCATTAGTATTGTAAACATTTGATCAGCTAATACCGCATCTTCTATGAAAATTTTCTTTAGCATTCTATTTTCAGGATTCATCGTAGTTTCCCATAATTGATCAGGATTCATTTCTCCCAATCCCTTATATCTTTGAACTTCATAATCTCCTTTCTCTAATAATTTATTTAATTCCTCTTCATTATACAAGTAAAATTCTTCTTTTCCTTTCTTTACTTTATACAATGGTGGTATTGCCATATATAAATATCCAGCATCAATTAATTGTTTCATATATCTATAGAAAAATGTTAATATCAAACATGAAATATGGCTTCCATCAACATCAGCATCTGTCATTATAATAATTTTATGATATCTCGTTTTTGTAATATTAAACTCTTCACTAATTCCACTTCCTATAGCCTGAATCATCGTAGCAATTTCATTATTTGCAAATATTTTGTCTATTCTTGCTTTTTCAACATTTAATATTTTTCCTCTTAATGGTAATATTGCTTGGAATTCTCTTGACCTTGCTTGTTTCGCACTATTATGAACAAAAACACCGCTGGCCAATGCAAAATTATGTGTATTTGGAACTTCAATGTCATATACATCAATCTTTTCATTCAAAAATTCTATATTTTTTATTTTATGATTATAATTAACAACACTTTCTTTAGCTAATTCTACATCTCCATTAAAGAATCTATTAACAAATGTGTTAAATAACAATAAATTCTTATTTTTAGTCTCTTTTCTTAATTTATCATATTCAGCTACGTTAATATCTTTGGTTTTTTCGTATATTAGCTTTAAATTCTTTATTGTATGTTCATAATAAGTTTGGTTATATGCTTCTTTTCTTTTAATTCTAAATTCTTTTGTCCATTGTTCTTTAGTTTTATTCCTTCTCCATTCTTTAAGAGATTCATTTTGCCATTGTTTTTTTGCAATTTCAGATAAATATTTTTTAGCTTCATTATTTTCATCAAAGAATTTTTTAGTTCTAATTGAAGCATCCAATTTATTATTGATATTTGACCAAAATTTCTTTTGTTCTTTATCTAATCTTTTATTATTTTCTTTTCTATAATCTTCATTAGTTTTATAGAATTCTATAAACTTCTTGTTCATATAATTTTTATATTCCTTATTTTCCCATTGTTTCTTAGCTCTTTTACTAAGCATGTTTTTAATTTCTGGAGTTTTTGCCCATTCACTCATTTTCTTTTTATATTCCTCAGTTTGATGGGCTTTTATTGATTTTTCTTTAGAAGCGGGACTATGTAAAGTTTTATCAAGTTGTTCATAATGTAATTTTAGATGATTTAACTTAGACAATCTTATTATGTTATTTGGATTATTATTTAATTTATTGAAATCTACATGATGTCTTATATCTCCAGAAGTCATAGAATAAATGTTATTATCTAGATTATACTTATCGGACAACATGTGGGTAAATATCCAATTCTTTTTTTGATCCCATACCATTTCATAACCATCAATCGTGATTCTACCGCCCATTTTAGAAATTCTTTTGTTTAAAGGCATTAAAGAATCATTTTTTGATAACTTTTCAGCTACCTTATAGCTTCCATCTCTCAACATAAATTTATGATCTGGTGTACAAATAATTTCTTCGTCCTTATCTAAAATTATCTTAACAACTTCAGTATTATTTTTTGTAATTCTCGGATTTTTTATCTCTTCAATTCCAATACTTCCATCTTTTTTTATAGTATAACAAAAATTTCTTTTTCCTTCATTATCTTCTTTAATTAATTCTTTGAAAGATAAATTTCTTCCATCAGTTAATGCTACTTTTGTATCACCAGAAAAACAACCCCCTGCACTATCTCCTTCCACCAAATAAATTTCACATTTACTAGGATCTCTTTCTTGACAATCAGCTAACTTTCCAGGTAAACTTCCTGATTCTAACGCTGATTTTCTTCTTGTTAATTCTCTTGCTTTTCTTGCAGCCTCTCTTGCTTTAGCTGCATTCAAAGATTTTTCAACAACTTGCATTCCAACAGCTGGATTTTCTTCAAAATAATTTGATAATTCCTCATAAACTAAACTATCAACAATTCCTTTAACACTAGAATTTCCTAATTTTGTTTTAGTTTGTCCTTCAAATTGAGGTTCAGGAATTCTAATTGAGATAATTGCAGTCAATCCTTCTCTTACATCTTCTCCTTGCAAACCTTCTCCATTTTTTCCATTTAACTTTCTCTTAACAATATAATCATTAATCGCTCTTGTCAATGCTGTTTTAAATCCAGCCAAGTGAGTTCCACCTTCATGAGTATTAATATTATTAACAAAAGAGAAAATAGTTTCTTGATAACTATCATTATATTGCAAGCAAATTTCAACTTGAGTACTATCTTTCTCTTTCTCAATATAAACTGGAGTTTTATTTAAAACATTTTTATTTTTATTTAAAAATTCAACAAAACTTGATATTCCGCCTTCATAAAAGAATTCCTCGTCTTTTCCATCTCTATCATCAAATATTTTTATTCTTACTTTCTTATTTAAAAAAGATAATTCTCTTAATCTATTTGCTAAAATATCATATTGAAATTCAGTTACTTCAAATATTGTATCATCAGGTAAAAATGTAACACTTGTTCCTGTTTCACTTGTCTCTCCTATGGTTTCAAGTTCACTTGCTTTCTTTCCCCTTTCATATCTTTGCTTGTAGATTTTACCGTCTCTTTTAACAATAACTTCAAGCCATTTGCTTAATGCATTTGCTACTGAAATTCCAACCCCATGTAATCCCCCTGAAACTTTGTAACTTTTCTTATCAAACTTTCCACCAGCATGCAACATTGTCATTACAACTTCTAAAGCTGGCTTCTTCATTTCAGGATGAATATCAACTGGAATACCTCTTCCATTATCGCTTACAGTAACACTATTATCAGCATTAATCTTAACCATGATATTATCACAAAAACCAGCTAAAACCTCATCTATTGCGTTATCTACAGCCTCATATACGAGATGATGTAAACCTCTAACATTTGTATCTCCCACATACATTCCAGGGCGTCGTTTAACTGCTTCTAAGCCTTCTAGAACAGTTATACTTTCTGCTGTGTATGTTTTGTCTTGTTTCTGTGCCATTTTTTCTGTAAAATATATAATAAAGAAACAGTGTTTATTTAAAAAGCTTTTCACGCTATAAATGCATTTTAAGCTATATACAAGCCGTATAAATACATTTTAGAAAAAAATAATAGAAAGATTTATAAAGAAAAAAGTGAAAATTTAATATTCATGATTTTCTCTATCATAACCCATATTTCTTAGCTCTGCTCTTGCCCTTTTATAGTGTCCAGGTCCTTCAATTAAATCTGTCTCTCTTGGATAATTTCTCTGATCTGCTGGACCAGAAGACACCGGTATGGCAATATCCTCCTTAAAAATATCCTCAAGTTCTTTAGTTCTAATAATTGCTGGTCTTTGTTGTTTTTGTTTAGTCAAAATTTTCACTCCCCTTTAAAGTTTTTTATTAATAAAAATTTATCCTCTATATATACCTTTTCATTAATAGTAAGTTTTAAAAGGTTGCCATCCATTAAATGCAATATGAAAAAAACTCTGATTCTAGCTGCAAAAGAAGCAGGAAGTATATTGAAAGATATGTTTAAAACGTCTCAGAAAATTAGATTCAAAACACCTGGAAAAATTGGTAGCATAGTAACAGAAGCTGATATAGCATCAAATAAAAAGATTCTCTCTATAATAAAAGCCAATTTTCCTCTTCATAATGTAATTAGTGAAGAAAGTAAACCTCAAAATAAAGGCTCTTCTTATACCTGGATTATTGATCCTATGGATGGAACGCAAAACTTTGTTCTTGGAATGCCTGAATTCGGTGTTTCAATTGCATTAGCAAAGGGAAAAGAAATTTTAATGGGAGTTGTCTACCTTCCTGTTTTAGATGAATTCTATTTTGCTGAAAAAAATAAAGGCTCTTTTTTAAACGGAAAAAAAATAAATATAAGTAATGTAAAAAAACTTGATAAATCGACAGTATCGATAAATTTTACTTCAAAACCAAACAAATATACTTTTAATCCAAAAATAATGTTTGATGCAATGCGTTTTTTTAAAACATCTTCTATCGTATTCTCTCTAGTTTTAGTAGCATCCGCAAGATTTGACGGTTATATCGGTATAGGAATGTCTCCTTGGGATGTTGCAGCTAGTTATATAATAGTAAAAGAAGCAAAAGGAAAGTTTACTAATTTTGATGGAAACAATTTTGATTATAATGATGGAAATATTATAGCATCAAATAATTATATACATAAAGAGCTATTAACTTATTTAATAAAAAAATGAGAATTATCCTAGACACAAACTTTTTGATACATTCTATAAATTATAAGATTGATATTTTTGCTGAAATTGACAGGATAACAAATAATTATTCTTTATTTATTGTTGACAAAACGATAGATGAGCTAAAAAAGCTTAATTCCCAACCATCAAAGTTAGCCTTAAAGTTATTGGAATTTAAAAAGATTAAGATAATAAAAACAGAAGAAAAATATGCAGATGATGCTATTGTAAACATTTCAGATGATAAAACAATAGTTGCAACTCAAGATAAGGAATTAAAACAAAGATTAAAAAAGAGAAATATTAAATTAATGGTAATAAGGCAGAAAAAATATTATATTATCTTAGCTTAAGCTTTAACAACAACTTCTAATCTCTCTTTTCTTTTTTCTATCTCTCTTTTAGCAAATTTTGTATCAACAAACATTTCATAAAGCAATGCTATATCATCATAAACAACATATGTAATTAATGGTATTGCCATAGTTAAAATTGCTATATCAATAAAACCCATTCCTCTCTCAATAGTTTTGTTCATATAATCCCCAATTACTCCGGCTGAAAAATTTGCTAGTACTGGGGCTGATATGAAATGTGATTTATATATTGATCTTAGGCTTAATTTTTCATCTATGTTTTTCTCTAGTTCAACTAAATATTCGTTTGGTACTTTCTTCGCTAATCCATTTACTGTTCTAGCATGATATTCTCCCATACTAAATCTATCTAAGATAAATCCTCTTTCACATCCCAATATTATTTCTTCTTTCATCTTAAACATAATTCTCCAATGTAGAATATGCACCTACAGGATTTGGGAGTGGCTCATGTTTAGGAACTAATCTTCCAAGTTTCTCTTTCATCCATTCCTTAACACTTTTTCTTTCTGATTTTTTAGGAGGTTCTCCGATATCAGATTTTGCAACATAATCCGCGGTTATCCAACTACATACCCCAACACCATATAGTAATTCTTTTAGTGAAGTATTGTAAAAATGTCTTTCACCAGAAACAAGCCCAGCAATTGCAAAACCCCCTGCAGCCAGAAGATCAATAGTTCCAAGTGTGTATAGACCAACATTAAGGTATTTAATCGTCTTGCTCGGAAGACCAATCGCTTCAGAAGAGATAGTTTCATTGATAGTACTACGGGGCCTTAGTTCTTCAAATTTTGCTTTTAATCCGTTAGTTATTACCAAAATAGATTCAATATATAATTTGTAATGTATAAATCTATTAAAAAAGGCTATAGAACTTCCAATATATAAATATCTCTCCAAATCTTTTTTACTTCTATAAGTTTTATCTTGCCATAACTTAGCTATTCCTTTACTAAATTCAAATAATCTGTTATCTGCCCTATCAATAAAACTTCCATCATTTGGATTAAATTTATCATCTAGTGTAATTTTAATCAACCTCATATTCTAAGCTTGCTTTTACAGGAACCGGTACGGGTTGTGGACTTGGAATTAATTTTTCAACTAATTTACTGTAAGCAACCTTCCAAAAAGATTCTTTCTCTAATGATTTCGGATCAGTTCCCTTAATATAATGTGAAGAAGCAAAAGATAACAATCCCATACCATATCCTAAACATCCTAAACTATTACCATTCATAGGTTCTCCATTTATCAAAAATTTACCAAAATCTATGGCTGTTTTTCCAATTAATCCTGCTCCAGCTAAAAATAAATATGGTCTTGTTATAGAACTAAAAGTTTTATGAAACTCTAATTCAGGGTCAACTGCTTTTGCATAATAATTATATCTGCTAGTAGAACTAAACAGAATAGAGTTATGCATCCAATCTCTCATATATAATCCAAATCTTACTGGATATTCGAAATTTCTAATTTGTTCAGAATTCGGTAAACTCCTAGTAAAAAATGCACATAAAAACAGATAATTTACATCTAATAATACTCCTGCCAAATATTTCTTTTTCCTATTATCTAAATCAAATTTCTTGCTTAATTTAGTATATTGTCTTACTAATTGCTCATCAACCCATTTTATTGGTTGTGGTTTTAATGTTTCTTCAAGTGTCATTTTTAAGCCTATAATTTAACCTAAAATGTTGATTTATAAACCTTT
>DATDYQ010000081.1:0-13861 GCA_035288965.1 Candidatus Nanoarchaeia archaeon | reverse complement strand
TTTCCTTTTTTTCATAACCACCACTTTTTTAATTATTAATTACTAGCTATATATAAATCTTTCTACCCTAATTTTCTTTTTATCCTGTCTCTCCCTTTTTCATAAGATTCTTTACTTACAAATCCCAATCTATAACTTTTTTCTAAAGCATCTAATTTCTTTCTTAAACCGCCATTATCCACTGATCTAATTATTGTATTCGTTCTCTGTTTTACTATGGTTCTTAATCTTTGTTTAACTATTGTTTGTCCTCCTTTTCTTTTTTCTATTTTCTTTAATTTCCTATGCTGCATATAAATAACAAAGCTAATTATAATTATTAACAATATTAACAATAATATCCATAAATCAAATCCTCTTTTTATAGATAATCCTGGCTCAAATATTTTCTTTTTTCTTTCAATTATAGGTTCAACTGCCTCCTCTTTAGGAATACTAACCAGTTTCATTGTGATGTTTTTACCATCAAACTCAGAATCTAAATCATTTTTTCCATCCCTATCTAAATCCAAAGAAACAATTTCGTCAGTTGGAATTAATATCCTAGAAATACCCAAGGAAAGTTCTGTCTCCTTATTCGGTATAACTCTCTCTATTTTAAATGTATAATTTCTAGTATCTGTAAATATTGTAAGTAAAATATCTTCATAAAAAGCTTCTACACTATAAATCTCCTTAATTCTAAAATCTAGAATGTGTATTATTGGAATCCTTTCAGCTTCTCCTCCGCCACCTCCACCGCCTCCACCTCCGCCTCCACCGCCCCCGCTAGGTCCAGGGGATGGCGTTGGAGCAGTTCCAACAGTAACGCCTACTGTACCTTCAGCAGCAGCCTTTCCTGTAGCCAAACTTTCAGAATAATAGATAATAACTAAAGTGCTTAAAAATGAAGCTATAATAAAAAATATGATTAAAACACTTAATATGTTATTACTCACCCTCTTTTTCATATCCCTTTAATAAGAAACTATATTTAAATAACTTTCCAAAAATAGATTTTTAAAGTTCCGTTATAATCTGCCATTCTAGCATCCAAAGGAACATTAACATTTATAATAACATCTTCTGTTTTATTATTATAAAGATAAAAGTTATTCTTTGAAATTGTAACCCAATCTTTAAAATCTCCAGTTTTAACTAAACTAACCTTACATTTATTGCATTTTTCAGTAAAAACATGAATTTTTCTAAAGGCATTTGATCCTCCTGGTACCCTTCCAAAATGCAAACCATCTGTATCTGAGTTTACTCCGATGGTATTTGCATTCGTTATTCTTATATCCATTTTAATCTCATTGTAGTCCTTTACAAAATATTTAACCAATAATGTAGGTAAAATTAATATTAACAACATCAAAATAATTAAAATATATTTTTTCATTTTTTATTTTTTATAAATTTCCTAAAGTTTAATATCATTACAATTATCAATATAATAACTATTAAGATTAATAAATTTCTTGTGCTGAATAATTTAACAAATTTGTTTTCTTTAATCTCTAAAACAAATACTTTTTCTGCTGTTTTATTTGCATAATATATTCTAATTTTTGCGTCATATCTTCCAATATCAATTTTATTCCCATCAACAAATAATGGTATATCTAAGTTTGCCCAAGGAGAATAAGTTATACTTTGACTTTTAATTTGAATCAATCCATTTGATGTGCTTGCTTCCAATAAGGCATAAACATCATCTATATTGGTATTCCAATAACTTCTTGTACTTACCAATACCCTTCCAATTTTTCCTTTATCAATCTTCGTCCCATTTATAGAAACAATTTCAATTAATATATCTCCTATTCTAAAAATTTTTTCAGAAGTTGCTAGTTCCTCTCCATCATAATTAGAATTTAAAACAGCTCGGTACATTCCTATTTTGTTTCCAACACTACTCCAGTTAAAATTTATTACTCTAGTTTCCCCATTATTAATACTAAAACTATCAACTTTCAAACTATCAACTTTTTCTCCATTAATCCCATATATCTCAATAGAACTTCTAACATCTTCTATATCTTCACTACCATAATTATGGAATGTTAAAATAAACTTAACAGATTCATTTACCCTTACATCATTAACCTCTAAATTATTCTCAATATATCTTCCAGGATAAGGAACCCTCACTCCCAATATCATTTCAACTCCGACTAAAGAACTAAATCCGCTTTCTTTAGAACTTGTCTGCACCACTCCAACTCTAGTATCATGATATCCTGCCTTAAGCTTCTCAGGTAAAATTATATCTCCTGTAAATTCTGTCCATCTTCCAGGTGAAATCACCCCATTTTCTTGATTAAATGTTACATATTTTTCTAGATCTCCTTTCGTATATGTTTTAACATCTATTGGTATATTATCATTATTACCTCCAACAGCAAATGAAAAGTTATAATGATAATCAGGATGAAAATCATAATTTCTTTCCGGTGGGGATATGATTAATGCATTTGCACTAAAAGAATATAATAAAATAAATAAGAATAATAAATAAACTCTTTTTTTCATAAATTAAAAATACATTTTAATCTTTATAAAATTTACTAAGAAATAATCACCTCTGTTTTATTGCTAAATATATAACTATTAACATAAAAAGAATAAAACCTATAGAAGTTTGTACAAAATAAAGGTTTTTTATTTGGGATAGAAACAATATTAAACCAAAAATAAAGATTATCCAAGCAAATGCTTTATATTTCTCATTAAAGTGTCTTTCTAGTATAGAGAAATGCAAAAATTGATATATTGCTAATCCTGCTAAAGAAAAGATTATCGTAACTATTCTTAAATATAAGTCATTAGTTATAACATTTATTACTAATGGTATTGATAAGATTAAAAAATAAACGCCTAAATACTCACTTATAATATATCCTAAAAATGTATGTCTCCTAAATTTTTCAACTTTGTGTTGAGAAACCTCTTCAGCCGCATTTGAAAAAATTAAAGTAGAATATAAAAACCCGAATGTGCTTATTATTAAAAACGATATTGGAATCTTAATTGTAAGACTATAAGAGTTGAATTGTGTTATTAATAAACCAACAAAAAATACAACAACTGCAGTCATAAATCCATTAAATCCAACATCTGTTTGTATTTGTGTTTGATATATCTCTAAGTCCTCTTTTTTATAAACCATAATAAAATAGTAAAATAACGATTATATAAACTTTACTAAGAAAATTCTAACCTTTTGAACTTGTAAATGTAACATTTGCATTTCTTGTTCCTGCAGGTTCATCTGAAGGAACAGTAATATTTACTTGTATTAATACACTATCGCTCCCATCTGTAAAGTTTAATCTACAAATAGCTGTTTCTGCAGCAGCTGTTGCAACCATAGCTCTCCAAGCGCCGCATGATGCATTATTCCCACATATTAGATTATTTCCCCTCATTCCATACGAACAATTTCCAATATAAATACCATCTCCTGTTAATATATGGGTTATATTGTAAGAATAAAATCTATTTGGTAATGTATTAGCACTTGCTACACTAAATAATGCTGTTGATCCTATTGTAACATTAACTAAAACAGTTCCATCATTTGTTAAATTAAAAGGTCCAGCTTGAATATCTAAGCCCGTAGTTGTTATTCTATTAACTCCAGGATCAGATGTTGTAAAATTAACTGCGCTTTGTGACAAACTTATTCCAGCACTTTCATTTACAGTTACATTAACAGTTCCAACAGCAGCAGCTGCTCCTGTCAAAGCTTCCATTCTGCTCAAACTTATCAAAGTTCCTGTTATTGAGAATATTATTGTAATCGCTAATAAAACAGCAAGTACATTGTTTGATATCAAATTATCTTTGCTCACTTTGATTACCATTTACCACCACTCCAACTTGACCAACATTACTCTTAGGATATTCAAAATTATTTATAACCTCTCCAACACCATATTCTATGCTATTTACATGAAAATAAACTGCTAAAGTTCCGATTACAGAGATGAATATTGATATTATCAATAAGACTATTAATACTTTATCAGAAACTTCCTTACCTCTTTCCATAATTATCTACTTTATCCGATTATATATAAACTTTTTGTCAACTATTGTTCACTATCCAAATTTCTCTTTCAAATTTATTTCCTCTTGCAGTATAAATAATTGGAATCTTAAATTCACTCTTAACTGTCTTAAAATCGTTTTTTATTAAAATTTCATTAAAATTAAGATTAACTTTCTCATTTTCATATAATCTAAACCTGGGCACTATAAACACTATTCTTCCATCTTTCTTTAATATATATTTAAAATTATAAAATACTTCATTATACAATGCCTCAAGTTCTTTCTTTATCTTTAAAGCAATTTCTTTTGTAGGTAATTTTTTTAAATAAGGTCCAAGATATGGTTCAGTAACAATAACGTCTACCTTATCTTTTAAAATATATCTTAATTTTCTTGCATCATTATTTAATAATTTAGAATTAGATTTAAACTTATAATTTTTCTTCAGCCAATCAATATTTTCATAAGAATCTTTAATGCTTTTCCTATCATTATCTATTCCAATAACATTAATATTCATTAACAATGCTTCTTGTAATAAAACCCCAACCCCGCAAAAAGGATCTAATAATATATCATTCTCTTTTGCTCCACTTAAATTAATTAAAATTTTAGCCAGTCTTATAGATATACTTTTTACAAAATCGTTTCTTGGTCTTTTATCTCTAGATTTATATTCTAAAGGATTAGAAACAGCAATTGTTCTAGCCAAATAATTCTTAAATAACATTAAATCAAATCCTTCTTCAATCAAGCTTGTTTTAACAATTTTACTTGGGTTTAATTCGTTACCTTTTCTTTCATTTAATAATATTCCTTTAATTTTAAATTCTTTGAAAATATTTCTAATACTATCGCTAACAAATTCGTTTAAAGAAGAATTGAAATAAACACTTATGCCATACCTCATCTTATTCTCGCCAATTTTAGAAATTTCACTTTCCAAATATTTTGTAATCTCATTCTTATCCTTTATTTTTATTATCTCCCCCACTTTTACTAAACCTCCAAGCTCATTAACTAATTTTTTAATATCATAATCAATAGAAATAACAGCTATATTCTCTTTCCTTTCAATAACTTGATATTTTATATTTCTTGCTTTACAATAAAAATCAAACTCCATTAGAGAAAGTTCGAAATCTCTTCCAAAAACAAATAAGTAATTTTTCATATATTATTGAATGTCAATTGCCCTCTTAAATTTTTCTCTAAGTATTCTTCAGCTTTTTTGCTTAAGCTTCCATTAGTCAAAAACAAAATTGGTAAATTAATGTTTTGAGCTTCATTATAAGCTAAACTTAAATCAGCTTCACTTATTGTTTTTTTATTCTTAACTTTAATAAAAAATTTCAAGCTTCCAATAGCAGCAGGCACATTTCCTATAATATCTATCTCTTTACCATTCTTAATTATCTTTTGTTCAATAACATCAATATTTTTATCCTTTAGGTAAGAATCAAGCGCAGTAAAAAAATCCAACTTAACAACGTCTTTTTTAACCTGTTTTTTTGGTCTTCCTACTTTGGGTTTATCCATTAATGTTTGTTGTTCTACAATTTCATCTTTTTTTATTTCCTGTTTAATCTCTTTAATTTCTTCTTTAATTTCTGGCTTAACTTCCTTTATCTCCTCTTTAACAGTTTCCTTAATCTCTTTATTGATCATAGAATTAACTATATTTCCTACTTCCTCATCTGGAGCTAAATACCATTTCCAGAATACTTCGTTTTTATTATCAAAACTTACATTTAATGGAACTGCAAAATCCTTTATCATTCTTAAAGCAAGCCTCTGCCAAGGTAAAGCTTCTATATCCCTTATTACTTTTTTTTCTTTTATGAATTCATAAGCTTCTTTTTCTTTATCCTTCAGGTTATTAGCAATTTCTTGTAATCTGTTTTCTTGTCCTGGCGCATAATAATAAGGACTTCCTCCTTTTTTTGTATTACTAACTAATAACTTTTTTCTTTCAACTAGCTCGCTTAAAACAGCTCCTGCCATCAATATATTGCTTCCAATTATCTTAGAAATCTGAACTGGTAAACTAGGTCCATTTTTACCTACAAATTCAATAACTTGATCTCTTACATCCGCCATAAATTTTCAAAATTGACTTAAATATAAAAGCTTTGTTGTACCACTTGGTCTAAGAAATATAAAATTTTATTCACAATTTTTTGGTACGCCTTCGGTGTAGGTTAACACCCCGAGCCCAACAAACGAGTTGCCAGAGCCCCCACCGCAGTCAAGGTCAGCCATATCCGAATAAGCGTAGAACCTCGAGACTCTGTCTTTTCTTGGATATGTAAAGTATATATTTTCTCCTTGAATATATTTTTGTGTTTTTGATCTTCTTTTAGGCAAACCTTGGCTATTAAAATTTTCAGGATCTAAATCAACAAAACAATTTTCTGAAACACATTCTTCCAATTGACTAATAGTTGCAGTTACTCCACCATTAACTGCTCTAAAATCCGTTTCTATATCTAAATCAAGATAACCACTACCTTCAAAAAATCTTGCACAAAGCCACGTTCCTATTCCTTTTTCATGATTCTTTCCTAATCCTTCTCTTGTAAGGTATTGATAAATTCTTTCAGTTTTTTCTGGTGGTATTTCATTTCCATTGCCATCATATAATATTGTTTTCTTTTTATATGAGCTAACAACATTAATCAAATGTGGAATAAATTTCGATGGCGATGAAACTAATAGTCCATCTGTGTTTGCTACAGATAAAGCGCCAGAGTAAATAAATCCATTAATCGATTGATAAGCTCTTATAATTCCATTAGTTCCAGGAATTTGTATATAATCTGCTGGATTAAAAACAGCCTTAGTAAATACTTTTTCTAAATCTTCTCTTCCTGATTGCAACGGAACAAATCTTCTAGGAAAGGAAATTTTACTTTCTTTTATTTTAACTTTCCCTTCTGGTAATTTTGATAATGCTTCATCTATTGTCATTTTAATCAATATTAGTCAAAAATCATTGATTTATAAATCTATCGTTTAATGACTACTTATAAGTAAATACTAAGGTCGTGTCCAACTTATCTCATAATAAGTACAATCATTCTCATCATCAACTACTGCTATTAACAAATTCTTTCTTGTACTATGTGCAACTCTATTTTTAGCGGAAAAATCAAACCAAGAAAACATTCCGCCTTCACTTACAGGATATACAATCCATTTTGCATGATCATCTCCTGGTTTAATTCCCCGATCATATACTCTAAAATCAGCCCCAAACTTCAAAGCAGTTTTAACAATATATCCTCTTGATCTTAAATCTCTATAAACATAATATCTTATCAAAAAATTAGGTTCATTCTTCTTTACTTTCTTAACAAAACTTTCAAATTTTAATTCTTTTCTTCCATCTAAAACTTTTAATTTATCTTTTTCCATTAAGTAAAGAGCTTCAACATTTGAATATTGTATTCTATTATCTTTTAACTCTCCAAATCTGCTTGAATCATACATTGCTCTAACTTCATCACTATTCTCAGCTATTATTCTTTCTCCAACAAACTTAGCATTTGAAACTTTACTTTCTTCTTTAACATCTTCTTTCTTTTTCATACTTCATTAAAACAGTAAACTATTTAAAAAGCTTTCTTTTAAAAATATATATGGTAAAACTCACATTTCTTGGAACATCCTCTATGGTACCAACAAAAGATAGAAATCATGTATCTTGTTTACTTAATTACGAAGATGAAAATATATTAATAGATTGTGGAGAAGGAACTCAAAGACAAATAAAAATAGCTAACATTTCTCCTACAAAGATAACTAAAATTTTACTTTCTCATTGGCATGGAGATCATATTCTTGGCTTACCTGGATTACTTCAAACAATGGCAGCTTCGCAATACAATAAACAACTAGAGATTTATGGTCCAAAGGGTAGTAATTACTTTATGAAAAAAATTCAGGAGATGTTTATTCATGATAATAAGTTAAATATAAAGGTAATAGAAATAACTAAAGACGGAAAATTCTTTGAAAATAAGAAATTTTATCTTGAAGCAAAAAAACTTAGACATTCAACAGATTGTATTGGTTTCTCATTAATAGAAAAAGATAAAAGAAAAATAAATGTTTCATATCTAAAAAAATTTCATCTTAAAAACGATCCTATAATAAAAAATTTGCAAAATGGAAAATCAATAAAATTCGAAGGTAAATTAATAGATGTAAAAAAAGCAACATCTTTAGTGAAAGGTAAAAAAATAACTTTTATCACAGACACAGTTTATTGCAATGAATGTATTTTATTAGCAAAAACTGCTGATTTATTAGTCTGTGAATCAACTTTCGATTCAAGTCTAGAACGAAATGCAAAAGATTTCAAACATTTAACTGCAAAACAAGCTGCATTAATAGCTAAAAAAGCTAAAGTAAAAAAACTTATCCTAACTCATTTCTCCCAAAGGTATAATAATATTGATATATTAAAAAAAGAAGCTAAACCTATTTTCAAAGATGTTATTTTTGCTCATGATTTCCTTGTGTTTGAGCTTTAATCTTTTCTTTTCTCTTAAAGTAAACAAACCATCCAACATTTACAGAAATTAAAACAACAACTAAAACAATTATCATTGTATTATCTCTTCCGGAACTTAAGTTAACAGCTTCGGCAGTTATTCCAATTAGATCAACTTTAATTGCATTCAATGTTATCGCCGCTCTTAATTCTTTTTCAGTTTGTTTTCCTTGATAGTAAACAGTTATCTTTCCAGTATATGTCCCTTCCTTAACTCCTGCCGTATCCCAGAATGCAGTTAATTCCTCTTTGCTATTACCATTTACATCTTCATTAGCACTCTTAAATCTGGTTATTTCATCTCCATTTTTATCATTTATTATCATCTCAGCATAAACATCTTTTATTTGCTCACCCCATTTATTATCTATTAAAATATTAAATCTTGCAATCTGTCCTAATTTGAAATCTTTTACATTAATATCTAATATTTCTATATAGAAATCTCCTAAACTAAATGTACTTTCAGTTGTTGTTGTATCTCCATCATAGATTATTGTAGCCTTAGCATAATATTTCCCAGGATTCCATCCTTTTACATCTAATCCAGCAACTAAATCATCTCTTTGTTTAGATTTAATTCCTTTTTCATCTGTTTGTATCATAGCAATCTTTTCATTATTTGCTCCATAAATATCTATAACTCCTTTTGCTCTTACTATGTCTTGTGTTCCTAAATTTCTTACGGTTAATAAAAATGATAATGGTTGTCCTTTTGTTGTTTCTGCTATGGTTAAACTTGCTTTAGCATATTTTCCGGGATAAGGAACTAAAACTTGTAATTGATGTATAACAGCTGCGCTTGCGCTTACTAAAGCCCCTTCTCCTGCTTGTTTATCTGGAATCTCTCTTACCACAATCTTATTTTCATGAGTTCCAGGTTCAGTTAACTTAGTTGGTAATGTAATTTCATAATTTACTTCTTTATTATTTTCATTAGCTTTAAATTCTAATAAGGTTTCGCTTAACTTTATACTTTCATTTAAATCTCCCTCAACATAAATAATAACTTTCATATCTTTATGTTCATTATTCAAAACATTAAATGTTACAGTTTCCTTATATCCTGGACTGAAATCTATTGTTTTTCTAGCAGGACTAACTCCAATTGCATCTACATTTGAGTTAAATATCATAATTCCAACTATCAAAATCATACAAATCCAGATTATTTTTCTACTATTCATCTTGTTCTATTCTAGCTTTAGTGATATTCTTTTTTAACAAACTATTAACATCCAATATTGCAGCTCCAGTAATTCCATCTTCTTCATAATCTACCTTGACTCTTGAATTTCCTTCATTCAATATTCCATTATCTTGTTTTATTGCAACTATCGATCTCAATTCAAACCTTACAGTTTCACTCTTTTTCTCTTCAGCAATAACATACCAATAATAAACTCCGAATGGTAATTGGTTTTCTAATCTGTAATAATTTTCATCTACTGTAACATTAACCAAAGGATTATTTTCATTTTCAACAATTAAATTATAATTATCATAACTTCCGCTCCAGCTAAATTCAGGCTGTCTTTGCGTAACTACATCTTTTGGTGAAACCAAAACTAAATTACTATTAAAATTAATAAAGCCCAATAACAAAATAAATAATGAAATTCCTCCGATAACTAACTCAATCTTTCTGTTCTCTTTTATCATTTCAGTTAATTTTTTCATTCTCCAATCCATCCAGTAAATAACAAACTTGATGATTTGAATCCACTTGGTTCATCACTTGGAACGGTAATTTTTACATCAAACCTAGCGCTATCTATATCATCAGAATAATTTAGCAAAGCAAAAGCTGTATTATTGCTTACTGGAATATTTGCAAATGTTGTCTGGCTTCCACTCCAATTGAACGCTCCTTCTTCTCCTGTATTATTATTAACCTTATATTGGAATTTAGAAGTTGGAGCTTGGTAACCTGGACTTGTCCATAATCCTAAATCAGCTAATGAAATATTTACATTTGTTAACACATTTCCATCGTTCTGTATTTTTAATGGTCCAGGACTATCATCTGTTGTATTATCTTGATCATTTGGGTTTAATCCACCAAAGCTAGTATTGTCTGAAATCAAGGTTAAAGCTACCGAACTTCTAACTGTGAAATTAAACACAGGACTACATTGTCCATATAATCCTTCATCACTAACACAAACTTTCCAATAATGTATTGTATCAACAACAAATAATGTATTGCTCACATAATTGCTATCTGTAGTTGTTATATTAACTAAATATCCTCCGGAACTTGTATTGACTAATAAATTATAAGTCAATGTATCATTATCGGCATCACTTCCATTTACCCACCTGAAATTTACTGTTCTATTAAATATTGTATCGTTTCCATTTAATGGTTCTATTAACGAAGTTTGATTTGGAGGCGAATTGCTTACTTGCAATGCAGTTGAATTTCTAAATACACTTACATCAAATCCATCATAAGCATAACTTTGACATGTCCAATTGTCATATTTCATTAATGGAATTACCAATCTTCCAGTTCCAGCCGTTGTAAAGTTCGCCACATTTGCACTATAATCATAAGAATTATTAGTTATATTATTCTTAGACCATAAAAATGTTAGATTTAATGTGGCTGTTTGATAATCAAATGGAATTGTTGTACAATTCAAGCTATTATTTCTGTAAGCAGGGCTTGGAGTTATACTTGGTTGGCTTACATTGGGGGCATTATTCATTGTTATAAATAAAAATGATGTTCTTGTAATGTTTAGTTGCTTTGTATTAATATCAAATGCTCCTGATGTGGTTTTTACTGTATAATTTGTTTGATATAAAATACTTGTTCTATTTTGTTCATACTCAGTAACATTTTGTCTTGGAATTTGTCCATTAGTGTTTGTTAAAAATGAAAATGTTTCATTACTTGTAACATTCCAGGAAGTAACATTAGCATTATTGAGTTTATTTCCGTTGGTATCATTTACACTAACATTCAAATACCAAATTACATATAATAAACCGCCCGCATTTGGAAAGAAAGCTACCTTACTATTATTGAAAGTTACATTATAGAAGTAAATATTTCCGCCCGCATTTAATAAAGTTTCATTTACTATAGCTGCATAATTTCTGCTAGCGATTATATCATCTACAAATTTATTTTCTTGTGAACTTGTAATGTTTAATATAGACTTAGGTCCACCGGTTGATGTATTAAATGAAGAATATTTATTTCCAACAAATAAATTATAATCAGAGCTTTTTAATATTAAACCCCATGAACCTGAAGCTGCTGTTCCATTTATGATATTATTCTTTAAAACGCTATAATTAAATGCATCTAATGTTAATCCATTTGCTCCTAAAAATGTATTATTATATATTGTATGGTTTGCACCGCTTAATGAATTTAAAGTAGCGCTTATTTGCGATCCATCTATTTTATTACCATTAAATGTATCATTAAATGTATTTTTACCTAAAATTACATATGTGCTTACAGCCCCTGAAGGATCAAGAAAGATATTATTAATAAAAGTACTATTAGAAGAATTTATTAAAAATAATCCTCCCTTTGTGAAATTATTATCATTTAATACGTTTCCCTTTGCTCCAAATGCATCATAATAAGCAACACCCCCAAAACTTTCTAATGGATCTTTTTCCAATCCAACTCTTGTATTATTTATTTTGTTGTTTCCAAAATATAATATTAAACCATCCCACATATTGGTAAAATTTGTGTAATAAATTTCAGAACTAGTATTAATCTCAAATCCTCTTTTATTTAATTGACTAGCCCATCCTGCTCTTTCAATAGAACTATTATATATTGAAAGATTACTTCCTCTTTTAGCCTGTAGCTCATATTTAGTTTTAATCCATCCGTCACATAAACATAAATTAGTGCATTGCGTTTGATTTGTTATTGTACCGCAGCTTGAACATCCTGGTTGCCAACCACATATTTCAAAAGCAACATTCCATTTACAAGGTGAATTTGCCTCACATTCGTTCTTACTAGTAAAATCAAACGCACTACAATCAAAACCACCACCAATACATTTATTTCCTATATCAGATATATTGCTTGTTATTACATAAAAACTTCCATTATCATTAACATAAACATTGCTTAATCCATCTGCATAACTTCCATTCATGCTCAAATTAACATTTATTATTGTTAAATTTCCCTCATGATGTATTGTAACGTTTTTATCAATGACTATTGTTCTATTCCTGCAAACTATTGTATCATTTACATTCCAGCTTCCACTTAATGGAGGATTACATGGAAAAATACTAAAGGTATAATTAGATGAAAAGAAACTTTGCTGGCTCGCATTATCAAAAGCTTGACAATTCCATAGGTAATTACCATCTGGCAGATATTTATTGAACAAAGACGCATTAGCTAATCCTGGAGTATTAAATGATTGATTTTGATGGAATGTTCCCGTCCAATTTCCCCATAAAGTAATATTGACTAAATTACTGTCGTCTGTTGCTGTGCAATTAAAGCTTACATTATTTGATGTAAAATTATATCCTGGTGGTGGATATATCAAGTTAACTGCAGGTTGTATATCTAAAGAATTAAGAATAAAACTCTGCATCTGGCTTACATTAATTGCGCCATTTGTATCATTCACTATAAATTGCCAAGAAACATTGGTTCCAACAATACTTGTTATTCTAGTTATATTAGATATATTTACTCCAGTAACTCCCCCAAGGTTAATGAAGCTGCTGTTAACAAAAACTCCCGTCTGATTTATGCTAAATACATAACCACTCAACCCATTATCATCACTTAAATCAACTGAAAAGTTAATCAATGTTCCATTATAGATTATTGTTTGATTGGAGGTATAATTTCTTAATGAAGGTATTTGATTTCCTCCAGTCAAGCTAACAGTTAAATTAAATACATCACTGCTTCTTATGTTATTTGCTTTATCTGTTACATTAACACTCCAATTATATTCACCATTTCTTGTTAGATTTACAGTAATATTTAATGTGCTTCCTGCTTGTGAATTTGTTAGATTGATTGTTCGATTAAGAACTCCATTAATTATCAAAGAAGCATTATCTGGATTTTGTTCAGTGAAATTAAAGAAAAAAGATACTGCATGATTTGTAGTATTCAATGTATTATTTGAAGGAGATAATAAATCTGTTATGGGATTTGTTGCATCTATAGTAAATGTAAAGTTATGTAATGCAAAGTTTTGCTGTAAAGCATTATCATAAGCTTGGCAATTCCATATATAAGTTCCT
>DATDYQ010000080.1:0-4544 GCA_035288965.1 Candidatus Nanoarchaeia archaeon | reverse complement strand
GCATATAAAACATCATGATGTTCACTTAATTGTTTCTCACTTAATCCATCTAACTTTTTATACTTTAATGCTTTTGGTTGTAGTTCCATTTTATTTCACCTAGAATAATTAACAATGGTTAATTCTTTTATTATATAAACTTATCGAAACATAGTCTTATAAATTTTTCTCATTAGTTTTCTCTATGGCGGATTTAGTATCAATTGTAAATGAAGGATATCAAGCTTTTATGCAATTTCAAGCATCTCATCCAGTATACGGATCTATGTTAACTTCAGAAATTATTTTCCCAACAGCAGATGCCATTTCTCAGCTTATAACAGATAAGAAAATTAACTGGAAAAGAATTAAGTATACTGCAGCATTAGCTCCAATCTACGGAGCAACAATAAATTATTTTATTAGAAGTGAAAAAATAATAGAAGAAAGCATAAGTGAAAGTCCTCTTGCAATGTCTGCTCTCGGTCCAAATCTGCTTGGGCAATTCTTAAACGCCTTTTTTTATGTTAATAATACTATTGGAGAAAAAACACAATACAATCTAAAAGAATTAGTAAAGCATTATTCTAGTACTCGTAGAAAAAATTTCAGGAAAAAAATATTTGGTAATATCCCAGAAAGGGAATATTTGTTTACAACAATAGGCACTTTAACCTTTTGGAATGCTTTTCAATATTTTAATATAAAACTTGCTCCTGAAGAGATGCAAACTCAAAATACATTATTAATGGCATTTGTTTGGACAAATTTAATCTCGCTATGGTCCTTAAAGGGTGGAAGAAGGTTGGTTAAAAATAAATTAGATTAACTTAATTCCATTCTCAAATATATGTATGCAATTAACAGGACAAACTTCGGCTGCTTCTTTATTATTTCCTATATCTTTTAATTCTAATTCTTGATTTTCACCTTTAAATTTTCCTTTAACTAAATCACTCTTTCCATCTCCATTCATTTCCCAATTACCTGAGTTAACAGCAACGCAGGCATTGCATCCAATGCATTGACTTCTCTCATGAATTATTTTTATCATAAGAATTTAGGAAAATTAATGATTTATAAATTTTGTTAAAATATTTTAAAACCATTATAAAATAGTAACAAAGAAAAGATTTATAAACTATTTATTTTCAATAATTGAACATGGATAAATCCTATCTTAAACAAATAAAAAATAAGAATTTAGAAGCAATTTTATTAAGTAAAGATAATATTCCTGTTGTTGAACATTTGCTTTCTATAGAATCTCAAGAATTACAAAGATTAAAAAAACTTAAAGAAGAAGGTAAATTAGATTTTGGTAAAAAATATTCTCGAAAGCAGCTTAAAGAATTGTTTCCAATGGTAAAGGGTAAAGTTGACAATTTTTTAAATGTCAATAATATTTCAAATCCAAGAGTTGATTATTTTAGCATAACAAGTCCAGAATCTCTCTTTTTTGGTCCTGGTTTTGGTTTTTATGGGGGAGTAATATTGATTGGGGGAGGATTTGGATTTAAAGAAACATATTTTTTACAAGCTGGAGTTCTAGCAATAATTAATGGTGTATTACATACATATCTAAAAAATACTGATCATTATAATCATTTATTTAAAAACATAACATTACGTTATGAAGAGCGATCCAAGATTATTCCAACTTTAGGTCATGAATATACTCACCATATTCAAAAAATAAGCGGCATCAAATCTGTGCGTAATCACTCAATATTTCAAGAAGGTCACGCAAGAGGTATTGAAAGATATATTTCAAATTTATTCAGAGAATCAGAAGATAATGAAGCATTTTTATATCACATAACCAACTTAAACGCAAGAGAGTTAAAAAATGTTTATAAATGGTTATGCGAGAAAACTAATCTAACCCCAAATGAAGCTTTACTAAAAGTAAAAGGTATTTATGATACTAAATTTTTAGATAACCATGCTAAGGGCAATGTCTTATTCTATATTCAAGAAACAAAAAAAGGACCTCAGGTCTATAATGACGCAATTCATGGCAATTTAGTTTTTAATTAAAGAAAATTAATTATATATAAAGTTTATTAAAATCTGCTAGAAAATAGATAAATTTATATACTTTTCTACACTTTTATATAAAATGCCAGAAATAAAGGTAAATATAGCATTTAGAAACATTAAGCAGCATAAAGATATAGAAAAGCGATCTGAGCATGTATTTGAAAGAATGAAACTAAGAGGAATATCAGTAGAAAATATCAAAGAAGCTGTACAAAAAGGTGCTAAAACAATTAGGAAAGATAACTCAATTGTCGCAGAATTTAGATGGTTTAAAGTAATCTATAGAGAATTTAGAATGGATGATATAAGAAAAATATATCCAATAACCGTTATTGATTAAAATGGAAAAAACACAATACCCGTGTCCGTGTGGTGGAAAAATTAAATGGAAAAAGGATAAAGTAGTCATAGATGGTGTAAATTGTGGAGTATTAGATATTGAATATTGCGAAAAATGTGGTGAAGAATATTTTCCTGAAGAATCAATGAAAATTGTAGAGTCAAAACTTAAAGAAAAGGGTTTGTGGGGAATTAAAAGAAAAGAAGTTAATCTATGGAAATCTGGAAATTCTGTTGTTTTAAGAATACCAAAAGATATAGCAGATCAATTAGATCTAAAACCCGATGAAAAAGTTACGTTATATGCAGAAGGAAAGAAAAAACTTGTTGTTGATTTATAAATTCCAATACATTTAAATACATCCTTAATCTTCAAATTTTAATTCTTAATTATTCTAGGAGGTATTCAAAATGACAGTTAAAGTAGGAGAAAAAGCACCTGAATTTTCAACAATGGCTTATCAGGCAGGAAACTATAAACAAATTTCATCTAAAGATTACAAAGGAAAATGGATAATATTATTTTTCTATCCACGAGACTTTACATTTGTCTGTCCAACAGAGATAAAAGGATTTGCAAATAAAGAAGCTGAATTCAATAAACTAAATGCAGTAATTATAGGAGCATCTACTGATTCTCATCAATCACATAAAGCATGGTTTGAAAAGGATTTACCTTCTGTTAAATTCCCAATATTATCAGACGCAAATCACTCAATAACTAAAGATTATGGGATTTTAATAGAAGAAACAGGAGAAGCTTTGCGTGGAACTTTTGTTATAGATCCAGATGGAATTATACAATATATTGTAGTTTCATCTCTAAATGTTGGCCGTTCAACAAGTGAAACATTAAGAGTTT
Source organism: Candidatus Nanoarchaeia archaeon (assembly GCA_035288965.1). Lineage (GTDB taxonomy): Archaea > Nanobdellota > Nanobdellia > SCGC-AAA011-G17 > JAGVZF01 > DATDYQ01. Next base: position 1,321 of record DATDYQ010000080.1, on the reverse strand, counting down.
TACAAGCTCTACAAACAGGTGGATTATGTGCTGTTGATTGGGAACCTGGGCAAGAAAATTTAAAAAAAGGTTAATAAAATGAATCTCCTTAATATAGATGATATCATGACTCATGAAGAGATCAAAAGATATAAAAAAAGTATGAAAGAATTGGAAAAGGGTGAAACAACTTCACCTTCTACACTGAAAAAAGAATTAAGAATCTTAAATAAAAAATAATTTTCTTCTTTTTATTAATCCTATTATATTTACAATTAATGGTACACTTATTATTCCTATATAATAAACTATTCTACCCGATAAAACATTTAGTTGATATAATGTTAATGTTCCTATCGGAAATAATCTATATTTAAAGTTTAAAATAAACACAAGTAAAGTTAGAAATAAAGAAAGGTAAATTAAATATTTTATTTTCTTAAAAATTCCAACTAAACTTAATGTTAAAGTTATAATTAAAAATATTATTCCATTTAAACTAAATAAAGAGTAAATTCCACCAAAAAATGCAACTAAATAATTGACCATTTAATATCTCCTCATATTTTTATCTATAGCATAAGCCCAATATTCTATACCACCATTCATACTTTTAGCTTTAAATCCTTTCTCATGTAGAAATTGTGCTGCAATTAAACTTCTATTTCCATGATGACAATAACATATTATTTCTTTTTTCTTATCTAATTCCTTATATCTTTCTTCTAATTCTTGTATTGGAATAATTTTATCATCATCTAATTTTACAATATCTCTTTCCCATTGGGTCCTTACATCTAATAAAATGAACTTTTCTTTCTTATCCATTTTCTTCTTTACTTCACTTGCATCAATATTTAAATCTGCCATGATATTATAATATAAAAGAAGTATAAAAATGTTACTTTTAATCAAGATATCAATAAATTTAAATAAAAGAATAATATTATATAAAAAATGGTAAATTTTTTAATCTTAAATAAAGCTGTTCATAAAAAGGCTATTTTTAAAAATTATATAAAAAATGGAACAATAACAGACGAAGAATGGAAATTTTGTGAAAAAATAGACTGGCATCCTGTTGATGAATTACCCTTAAAAGAAAAACATATAAAAGAATTAAAGAAAAGCGTAAAAGAAAAGTCCTTAAAACTTAAGTCTATAGAGGAAATATTTAAAAGCAAATAGAATAACTCTTTTCTATGCCAAATCTATCATTTATCTACAATCTCGGAATTCAACATGCAAAGTTAAAATTATCTCTAGAAGATCTCAAAGATTCTTTATTAAACGAAATAAGCAATTTATTACAAGGAAAAAAAGCTGAGAAACTTCCAATCTA
>DATDYQ010000079.1:0-26892 GCA_035288965.1 Candidatus Nanoarchaeia archaeon | reverse complement strand
GAATATCTATATTTGAATGGCATAAAAACATTGTAAAAACTTCATTTATATAGCTCACGCGCATGTGTGAAATATGTGAAATGTGAGAAGTGATAGCAAAATATAGTTCTTAATATATAGAATTTATTCAATGAAGGTTTTCTGCTTGTTTTGCCTTACTAATCTTGTAAGATAACCTGCAATAATGTTTTTTAGCTTCTTTGATTTAATATCAGCTAGAGTAGGGACTATTTTCTTGTTTTCTTCAAAATTAGGCTTAAAAATGTCTTTATTTGAATTATATAAAGTTAAAGCTGTTCTTTTGATTAATCTTGTTTTAATTCTTCCCATGATTAAAAGCTTAGATGTAGTATTTATAAAGCTTTTTATTGTCCTTTTTCTGAAAAATATAGGATGCTATCTAGGTAAAATAATGCATCAATCTTTTGCATTAAGCTTTTTCTTAGGTTATAAGTATCTCCCATTTTTGCATAAGCCTTCCAACCTTGAATACTATTTATTATATGTTCAAAATCGATAATTCCATATTCATGATCTTGTTTAAGCTTTATTAATCTTTTATTAAATTGTTTAATATTTCTATTCTTTAATAATCTGTAATTGTAAAAAATCTTAAATCCAAGAAATTCAACTCCTTTATACATAGAAAATATTTTGGATTTATCTGGATGAAGTTTTAAATGTAAACCTTTTAGATAATTATTAATTTTTGCAAAATATTCTTGAAGAATCTCTTTATTTTCGTGAAGGATAATAAAATCATCTACATACCTCAGATAGTATTTTACTTTTAATTCATGTTTTATAAAATAATCAAAGCTATTTAAATAAACGTTAGAAAAGAATTGTGATGTCATATTCCCCAAAGGCATTCCTGTTTCTTGATCTTCAAAATTTTTTAATATTACTTTTGCAAGCCATAATACTTTGTTATCTTTTACTTTTCTTCCAAGTTCTTTGATTAATAAGTCTTGATTAACAGAAGCAAAAAAATGTTTGATATCTGCCTTTAAACAATAACCTTTTACCATATTATTATTTAATGCGTATTTTATAAGCTTGCCGTTCTTGCTTACTTTTCTTTTGAATTTATCTAATCTTTTTAATCCTAATGATGTTCCTTTGTTAATCCTATTAGCATAGGAATCATATATAAATATTTTTTCGTAAATCTCATCTAGAATATTAACTAAAGCATGATGGACTATTCTATCTGGAAAATCTGATTTATTAATAGTTCTAGTTTTTGGATCTCTTATTATAAATTTCTTTAATTGAGCCGGTTTATACTCGAAAGTTTCTAATTCTTCTTTTAATTTTAGTAAATTGTTGTTTAAATCTTTTTCAAATTCTTTCACATATAATCTAGAACTTTTTCCTTTTCTTGCCTTCTTAAAAGCTAACTCTAAATTTTTATAAGAACAAAGTTTTGGGTAAAGATTTTTATAGGATTTCATTTTTATAATATCCTAGTTTGCGTGGATCATTCGACCGTTCTCGATCTCGTTTATTTTTAATAAATTTCGAGTTCAACAGATTATCGTTGTTGAAGTTCAAGTCATCGTCCCTGTTACGATAAGCCCTACAGAGAGTAGCTTACTCATAATTATATTAACACCTCATTTTTAGTATTCGCGAAAGGGTTTCTTAGGCACCTTTTATAGCTACTAACTATTAATGTTGAATTTCATACAACAATTAAATTAAGTTGAAATTTATGTGTAAGCGTGTGATCCATGCCATTACTATTCATTATTTGTTATTGGAATAACAAACTCAAAGTAATAAAGCTAGGATATAAATAAAAGGATAATATATTATAAAAGATTATCTATTTGAAAGAAAAGAAAAATTATAATTTGCCTGTTTTTGCAAGTTTTATGGCGCCTTTATAACGTCTTGCTTGTTCAAGTGCTTGATTTCTTTCAGCTTCGAATTTTGCTACAAGAGCATCCAAATTTTTTTCGGACCCTACTGGGTCTTGAATAACTTGCACCCGACCGTCCTCGCTCGAGTTCAACAGATTATCGTAGTTGAAGTCCAAGCCATCGCCCCCGAAACGACAAGCCCTACAGAGACCTGATTGATCACTTGGAGTCCATATTTGAACACCTTCTTCAGATTTAGAAAAACCTTTTTTAGGATCATGGCTTATTCTTCCATCTTCTTTTAAAATAGGAGCTTCTGCTTTATCTAAATAATCTGTTTTAATAAATGTGAAACCATACTTATTATCTGCTGGATCTACTCCTAAGCCAGATACTAATAACGGAACTAATGTTGCTGGTTTACCTATAATACCTAAAACTTTTTTTCTTAAATCTTCATTTGGACCTTCATTTGGAAATAAAGATATAGAAACTGAATCTGCATATGTTGAACTCTTATTTGGAATTAAATCCCAATATCTAACAAATTCTACGATATCTAAACCCCTTATTCTACCCTCTGTTAATTCTCTCATTATTTGATTATAACTTAGAACTCTTGGTACATTAGAAAATGAGATTGGCTGTCCTTCTTCATATGGAGTTTTATCTTCTATTCCTTTTTTTCCTTTAAATTTTTCATTATGTCTTGCTAGAACTTCTTTTCCAAGTTTATTATAGGTTAAATTTCCTATTATTGGAAATAAATCTTTTAATTCTTTTGGAATTGCTGAATTCCCTTCAATTTGATAATCATTTTGTGTTTGGATTGTCATTTTTATTTACCTTGCTTAATCTATCTAAAAATAAGCATTTTTACTAATATATAAAGCTTTCTATGTTCACTATTTATAAGTAGTTAATCATTTATCTTTCTTTTCTTTAATTTTATTTTTCTTAGAATTCATCCTTTGTTTCTTACTAGAATAGTTTACTGGATTTTTAATAGTTTTACATAACATATCTGGATAACAAATGTTTAGATCAGAATAATATTTCATTGTAGAAGCATGGGGGCAATTTGGAGGCAAGAATTTTTGCTGTCTTTTATGCCAAGTTATTTGAGCATTAATATAACCTTCTTTTAATGGCAAGTAATTTTTATTATTCCAGTCTTTTAATATTTCTTTTATTTGGTCATAACTATAATTACATGAACGTAGAAAGTTGAGTAAGATAAATAAAACTCTTTTTCTTCCGTCTGTTTTAGTTCCAAGTAAAGCTAATTTAATACAAGGTGGAAAATATTGATCTGGGATTGTTGTTAAATTAACCTCAAAATTCATTTTCTTTAAATTTAAATCTTGTTCCTCTTTTGGTTTTTTAAGTTCCCAATCAAATGCTTGAATAATCAAACTTTTAGCTTCATTTTGTTGCACTAAATCTTCATCTAAGAAAGAACTATCAAAATTTACATTTTCTATTTTAGCATCTTCTCTTTTAAAATAGGCTATATCTTTAGGATTTATTGGAAGTGAAACTAATCCAGATTTTTCATGAAGACTTAATGGTGCCCGAAACATATGTCTAGAGGATATTAAAACAGTATCTATATCAACAACTGAAAATGGATTAAATTTTTTATTTTCAAGTAATTCTTCGTTTTTTAATCCTGTTTCTTTTGATAAATCTTCAAGAGAATAAAGTTCTAATATTTTAGCTGATAATGGATCTTTTATCATATTTCTAATATAAGAAGCAATAACTCTTAATCCATCTGGAAAAAGATATTTTGTTTTTTGTGAATTGACTTCATCTGGAAATGCTTTAAATGGAATGCCTAAATGGAACCCCTTGTTTCCACTAAACTTCGTCGATATATTTTTTACATCATGAAATTTTAACGCATCAACAATCAATAAAGCTGCAATTCTTGATAATTCGAAAGATTTTCCATCAATATCAATTACTAAATCCCAACCTAATCTTAAATCGTCTAATTCTTTCTTTGACATTCCTGTTTTAAGATGTAGTGGATTTTTCCAAGTCTCTTCTGAAATATGAAAAGAAGTTGCGCCTTGTTTTGCCAATTCCAGAATATCATTCTCATATTGTAATGTATCTGGACGTTTACCAAACCCTTTATCTCCAAAATTAACAGCAATTTCTCTATTTTTAGCTGCTTTTAGAATAGCTTCTTGCACCTTTTTGTTTGAATAATATTTTAATAAAGTTATTTGATCCATGAATAGAATATGTAAACAAAAGTTTAAAAAGATTATTGAAGTGAATTCTCGATATCTTGTAATGCTTGACTTCTTAATTCTAGTTGTGTAGCGAGCTCTGAAACTTGTTCATTGGCATTTTCCATTATTGATTCAAGCTCGTTTAATTGAGATTCTAGCATTTCTTTTGATTCTAGAAATGTTTTTTTAACAATGACATCTGATCCAACATTAATCAATAATTCATTGTTATCTTTCAGCTGGGCCTTCATGAATATTCCAGCGCCCATCGGCACTAATAATTCGTTATTTCCTTTTAACTGTTTTATAGAATCAAGATTATCATTAAGCTTTCTTAGTTCAATTATCTGATTTTCTATCATTCCAGCTTGCTGTTGAAGTTGTTGAAGCTGTTGATTAAGAATTTGAAATTCCATATATTGCTTCTGAACATCTTTACTTGGCTTTTTTTCTTGTTTTGACATTTTTTTGTTCTTTTACAACTTTTATTTTTTTAGGTTTTTTTTCTTTAACTTTCAGATTGGCTTCTTTTAAAGCTTTCTTAACATTTTCAGTAGAATCTTTTTTATCTATCTTTAGTATGATATCTAATGGTTCAAGATGATTAATATTGCATTTTCTTCTTCTTACATTGCCGTCTATTAAAACGAAATTGTTATCAATTACATCTACAACAACCGCATAATTATTTGCGTCTCTTCCTGCTAATTTTATACAAACTCTTCCAATGTCAAATATCATTTTCTTGCTAACTCCTTAATTTTTAAACGCATACAAGATGAACATAAATTTGCAAATGGACGTTTAGCTTTCTTGCTTGAAGATGGCAAATTTCTAAACTTTGCAGTATTCAGTCTTGGAATTCCTTGTAATGTCTTTTTACAATTTGCACATTTTTGACCTTTTGGCATTCTTGCTTTGTAATGCATAACTACTTTGCCGCCAGGTGTTTTTACCTTAATCCTTCTTAATGTTCTTGATTTTTGTTTTGATGGTCTCATTTTATTCTACCTTTAATAATTTCCTTAATATAAAACTAAAGACTAATGATGTAAGGATATATATTCCTATCCAGCCTAATCCGGTGTTATCTCCCATTTTTGGAATGTTGAATCCAAAGTTTAATATAACTTTCGAATCTGAAAAATATTTTCTCATCCAAGCAAATACTAAGATTACAGGAAGAAATGTTATTATCATAGGTTTAAATGAATGTTTCATTTGTTCCATTGACAATTCTAGAGAACGTTTATTTAATTCCATTAATTTTTCATTGTTGCCTTTGTTTGCTTTAAGCTCTTCTCTAATTCTTTTCATCTCTTCTTTAGATGCTTTTATTACTGTTTGATTTGTGGTAAATTTATAGATTAAAGTAACTATTAATGTTAAACCTAATGATACTAAGGTGATAAATATTATTGGTTGATCTTCTATAAATGTCATTTTAGTGCTCCATCATCTTTCTTAAAGCAGGGTGCATATCCATCATATGCTGTTGTGCTATGGTTTCATATAAATTATAAATTATCATGACGGCTAATAATATTCCTGTTCCGTTGGTTAAAGCTCCCATTAGGTCTGCTATTGCTGCTATTATTCCTACTGCGATAGCTCCCATTACTGTTAATGGAAATATATAACGACTGAGTAATTTTTCTAATACTCTTTCATCTCTTCTAAATCCGGGAATTGTTAAACCAGAAGACATCATTTGTTTGGCTTGGGATCTAGCATCCATTCCCGATGTTTGTACCCAGAATATCGAGAATATTATAGCTCCTATAATTAAAACAACTGCATAAAACAAAGCGTGAGCTAACATATTAAATGAAAATGAACCTTGAATTAAACTTCCTATAATGTTTGGGGGTGTTATCCATAAAACAAACCCGGTAGCAGGAGAATTTCCAGCATATGTCCCAAGGAAGGGTTTACCCCATTGTTCAAGTAAACGAGCCCATAATTGGAAATTTGCCAATAAAGCGGCTATTAATATGACTGGAATATTGCTTGTGTAAATAAACTTTAATGGCCATCTTATTCCATGTCCCCTAATTCTTCCAAAGGATAGTGGAATTTCTACTTTCATTGCCTGAACATAAACTGCTACAACAAATACGACAATTGTAGTTATAACTCCAGCTATTGCAACAGCTGCGCCTGTTGGATCTTGGTTAGCTAACGATGTGAAGAATGATAAAATTGCTCCTACAGGTGGTTGACCAGAACCAAAGGCCCATTGCCCTGTTGTTGTTAATGGAGAAAACGCTCTGATAAATATCTGAGATGAAACTCCTGCAGCAATAAATAATGAAATTCCTGAACCGAAACCCCATTTGCTTACTACTTCGTCCATATAAATTACAAGCAAACCACCCAAAAATAATTGTGCTATTAATATAAATGGTGAAACTCCTGTTGCGGGAGCTAATCCACCCATAAACACATAGATTGAAGCTTCAAATAATGTGAAGAATAATGCTAATATTTTTTGTAAACCTTGAAATAATCTTTTCCCATCATGAGAAGATAAATCTATCTTTAATATTCCAGATCCAGTTAATAACTGTAATACTATAGAAGCAGTAACTATTGGTCCAATACCCAAAGACATTATAGAACCAAAATTAGCTCCTAAAATAATGGATAATTGTTGAAATTGTGATAGTGAATTTGTTCCCAAACCAAATAGCGGAATTACAGATAAAATGAAAAATGCAACTAACATTAATAATGTCCATTTAAGCTTTTCATTAAAAGAAAGTTTTTTTTGCAACGGAGGTCTGACTTCTGGAAGATTATATATAATGTCTTTTAAGGGCATATTATCTCTCCGCCTAATTTCTTAATTTTTGCTTCTGCATTTTTAGAGAAAGCTGCACAAGTAATCTTAACTTTTTTTGTTAATCTTCCTGTACCAAGAACTTTTTTATCTTTAATGTCAATAACATAAGTATCATTTTCTTTTTTTCCTAGAATATCCACTTTTTCTTCTATCTCATATAAGTTTATTGTATCTAATTTATGGACTACTTTCGCTGGAAGTTTAAATCCCTTTTTACCAAAATAACTTGAACCATATAATTTTAGTATTGTTGGTTTTTTTTGGTCTGCTCTTTTTCCTGATCCAGCCATTCCAAAACCGCCACGATTACCTGATCCTCTATGTTTTTTCTTAGCTCCCCAACCATGAGTTGTCTGGGCTCGCATTCTGTGTGATTTTTTTCTTTTGAATTTCATTTAAATCATCCTTTTAACTAAATCATTAATTTTCTCCTTTCTATAACCTAGAGCACCACCTAATGAATATGGAACTTTAATTCCTTTTCTATCAAAACCGTGAGCTGGTGGATTTAATCTGAAAAACTTTTTTAATCCGGGAATATCTTTAAGTTCTTTTTTAAATGACATAAAATCTTGAGCAAATGAATCAAAATCTGATTTTATTTTTTCTTTTAAATAATCTGAGGTTAATGGTTTATGGCCTGGAAGTTTTCCGCGTTTCTCTAGTAAAAGTTTAAATGTTTCTTTGTCTATCTCTCCCCAAGTAACCATATCTTTAACTTTTGCTAACATTCCTACTGTCACGGGAGTTAAATCTACAATTGAACAATTATTTCTTCTATATAAGTGAAACATAGCTAAAGTTTGTTTAACTTGATATTTTACCCTTATTTCTCCTTTCACTAATACTACTGCAATTCTTACTTTATTCATTTGTGTGATCCTTCCAATAATCCTGATTTTTTAATATAATCATGTTGTATTTTTGTTGAAGATAAACTTTTTAATGCTTTAAATGCAGCATCTAATAAATTGATTTTTGTTCTTGTTTGTCCTCTTGATTTTGAATATAAATCTTTAATTCCTGCAAACTCCATTAGTTTTCTTACTTCTTTTTCTACAGCAAGGTGTGTACCTTTTGGTGCTGGAAGATAGTTAACTATTGTTGATCCTGTTTTACCTGTAACCTTGAATGGAATTGAATGTGGGGTTGCGCAAGAACATGCCCATGATCCGCAACCTCTTCTGATTTTTATTATATTCAACTTTGCAGCTCTTATTGCTTTTTCTCTTGCAGGAACTGTTTCTTTTGCTTTTCCATAACCAATACCTACATGGCCATCTTTATCTCCCACTAAAGCCATGGTTGCAAACTTTGGTTTATTTCCTTCTTTTGTTTTCTTTTGGGTTTGTTTCCAGATGCTTCTTTTTCCGCCACCAAACTTTCCTTTTGATTGACCCACTGAGAATAAATCTGTTTCTAAATTTTGAACAAGAATGTCAACAATTTCAGCTTCCATTATCCTATAACCTTTGTCTAAAATTTCATCTATGTCTGTTATTTCTCCTGATTTTACCTTTTTCCCTAATTCAGTCTTTGGCTGCCAGGATTCTTTTTCTACTCTAGATTTTTTAATTTCTGCTAAAACTACTTCTGCTGGTGGAAGTTCTTCAACAATTATCTCTTCTATTTTGTCTTCTTTAGTTACCACGTTTAGTTACCTCGCTTTTGAGTATTAATTCTTTAGTTTTTTCTATATTATTTGAAATTTGTTCTAATGGAATATTATTCTTTATATGATAAGAAAATTGTTTTGAATCTTTTGGAGCTATCTTTGCGTACTCTGCTATGTTTTTTCCTTTTACTGCATCTTCCGATGGCAAAATCTCTTTTGAATGTGGAACTTTTATTCCTGCATCTAATATTCCTTTAAGTGCGGCAAATGGTCTTGATCCTTTAGTTGCAGGAGACATTCCTATATCTAAAACTGCTTCTTTTATATTAATAGACAACATCTTTTTTCCAAATAATAATCCTGTAAGATAAGCAGATGGTATGTTTCCACGATGATATTTCCATCCATAGCTTGTTAATTCTTTGGAATGTGTTGAAACAAGTATTTTATCTCCATCTGGGTTGAACTGAATTAATTGAATCAAAATATTGTTTAAATGTGAACGAACTGTAATCCTAGGAAATTTAGATAAAACTAATTTAAGTCTAGCTCGGTAATTAGTTCTTCCTCTAATTGTTCTTTTGAACTTTGTTGTGTATTTTCTATTTATTGCCATTTTTTATTATAAGATTATTTTCAGTTAAGTAAAGTTGAAGGTGACGTTTGTTTCTGAAAAAACCACCCTTAGATTTGCTACGTAATTTATAATATGATTCATGTGATATTAATCCCTTATCCGACAAGGTTTTTATTAATTCTCTTTGAACCCTAATCTTATTTATCCATTCTCTTTTAGATGATAATCTTGCATTTTTTGTTCCTTTTCTTGAACCTAAACCATGGCTTCTTCCTTTTCTTTTTTGTTCTAATCTCTTTCTAAATCTTGCTCTTGAATTTGTTTTTAATTTATGGGCTTTTATTACTCCTGATTTTATTAAAGAACGGATATCGGCTTTTGTTATTGCTTCTTTTATATCATCTATTCTTTCTGGATCTAGCCAAACTTTGTTTATTCCAACTTTAAGAACTTGTGCTGCTATCCTTTTCTGTGATTTTAATATCATTGTTTTTGAACCTCTTCTGAACTTTTTGGAGTTATTATTTCATGTTTATGTTTTTCTTCTTTTGTTTTAGGTTTTTCTTCTTCTTTTTTTTGCTTTTCCTCTGCTTTTTTAATTGATTCCTCTTTAGATTTTATTTTTTTGTCTTTAATTTTTAATTTTTCTTGTTTTTTCTTTGTTAATTTATCTTTTTCTAAATTCATAAATGCGTCTATGTCTTTTATATTTAATACATGAATATTTAATTTTTTAGCTGCTTCTAATATCTCTAATTTGTTTTTTAATCCTACATTGCCCGCAACTAGTATTCCGTCTGTTTTTGGATTTATTTTATCTAGCTGTTTTATATTTAAAATCAATATTTGAGTGTATCCTGATGGATGAAGGTATTTTGCTTCTTTAGGACTACCATATCCTGGAGATGGTCTTTTTTGATGACCAGCATGTCTTAACCTCAATTTGTTGTGCATTCCACGAGGCCTTCTGTATCTTGCTTTAAAGTTATATTTATTAGTATCCGTTCTAATAAAATGTCTCGGTTTTCTTTTCTTCAATATTTTCCTTTTTTCTAATGCTGTTGTCATTTTATTCTGGTTTAGATGTTATCCAAATACCATCCATGAATATTCTTCTATCTCTTGCTTTTACCCTTGTGGCTTGTTCTATGTTCGAAGCAGTTTGTCCAGCTGACTCTAGATTGCAAGATTCTATAATAATCTCATCTCCTTTTACTTGTGCTTTAACCCCTGGAGCAATTTTAGATTTTCTTGGAATTTTTTCTCCTAAAAAATTTTTTATAATAACATTATTACCTTCTATTGTTACATTCATAGGAAAATGACCTGCGCAAATCTTCAATTTATAGATAAAACCTTCTGCTACTCCTTTTATCATGTTTTTTATGTGTGATGAAAAACTCATCAAAAATCTTTTTTCATTTTTACTGTGCTTTTTGATTGATTCTATTGTTAATATTTTATCTTTTAGATCAATTTTAATATTTGGGTGGGCAAATTTCCTAGACACTTCCCCTTTTGGGCCAGATACCTTTATCAAGTGTCCATCCATAGATAATGTTATTTCATTAGGGATTTCTATACTTTCTGTGATTTTTTTCTTTTCTGTCATTTTAATAGCAGTAGGCGATTAAACGTCCGCCTAATCCTTTCTCTTGTGCTTCATAATGTGTCATAACCCCTTTTGAAGTTGATATTATTAATATTCCAAAATTCTTAGCGGGTAAAAATCTTTTTTCAAACTTTTCATATTCGTTTTTTGTTACTGAAAATCTTGGTTTTATTGATCCACATTTATTGATTCCACCGTTTAGCGTTACCTCTATAGATTCTCCACCGCTTGTTTTTATATTTTTAAAATCTTTTATGTAATTTGTTCTTTTCATTAATTCCAATATTACTATAAGGTTTTTTGATGATGGAACTAATATGCAATTTGCTTTTCCGAGTTTTTCACTGTTCAATATGTTTGACAATGCATTTGATATTATATCATTAAGTGTCATTTTTTACCTCATTCATATTTTTTGAATCCGATATCTTTAGCTACTTCTCTAAAGCATGTTCTACAAAGATTCAACCCATATTTTTGTATATGTCCCCCATATCTTCCACATCTTTTACATTTTCTGGAACCGATTCCAAAATTTCTTTTCTTAGGAGTATTATGCTTGATATATTTAGTCAATTTTGTTCTTTTATGCTTTAACTGCTTGAAAGCTTTTTTATAACTGCTTGATGTCATATTATTCTTCTTCTCCTATTTTTGTATTAAACTTACTTCTTATAAAATCTATAGCTTCTTCTCTTGTGATTCTATGTCTCATTGGAATTCTTCTTCGTAGTAATCTTCTCCGCTTAATTCTAAATCCTGGACGTTCTAATGTAACTGCAACTTCAAGTCCTATGATTCCTATATCAACATCGTATTCTACACCAGGAATATCTATATATTCATGAATCCCAAAAGCAAAATTTCCAAAACTGTCAAATGATGCTGGTTTTAACTTATTTTCAACAGCTTGTAATAACCTTAATAGAAGTTGCTCTGCTTCTGCGCCCCTTAAAGTAACTTTGGTTCCTATCTGTAAGTTTGGTCTCAATCCCCATGTGGGAATTCTCTTTAAGGTTTTTGTAGTAACTGGTTTTTTATTTGAAATTTTTTGCAATAATTTTATAGATTTATCTAATTGATCTCCCGGTTTTCCTACGCCTATGTTAAGCGTTACCTTTGTTATTTTTATACTCCTCATTTGGTTATTCCCCATTTTCTATCAAAATAAATGGTTTATCTTTACCTATGGCTATTGCATATTCTTTTAATGTTTCAAATTTATCTTTGTCAATCATAAATGAAATCATGGTGTCTTGCATTCCTCTAAACCCCTTTATATTTTGTAAATTTCCGACATGGCCAATCTTATTTCCATTGATTAAATAAATTATAGCTCCTTTTTCTAATTTTATGACTTGTTCTATTTTGTTCTTCTCTAAATTGAATATTATAGTATCAGAAACTTCAATATCTTTTTTGTCTGTCATAATATTGTGCCCGTTAGAAAGATTTAATTGTAGTTTATTCCCGTTAAGAATTGTCTTGTTCATAACTTTTAATGGTTTAATGTTAGATTCTTCTTTACTTATCTTTTTAACTGTTAATTTACCTTTTTGATTAATCAAAATTCTATAATATTCTTTTAAATCATCTATCGAAATCGTATCAAATAGACCAATAGAAAATTTTGGATCTTTTCTAATTTTTTTGTTTATCTGGATTTTTCCCGAATTTAATATCTGTTTTACTTCTCTAGATGTTTTTGCATGATTAAGCATTTCTTTTAACAATGAATTTAAACTTATTGAATTCTCTAATTTTGTTGTTCCTGGTTTTGGGCGAGTAATAAATTTTAACTCTTTACGATGAATTGCCCATCTTTTCGGTGCAGATATTCTGTGTAAGTGATTTTTACCCATTCTATTTTCTCTCCAATGATTTTCTTCTAAATTTATCTTCTAGATTTAACTCAGTAATCATCAAATTGGATGTGTGAATTGGAATTTGAATTTTTGAGCCATCCTTCTTTACATTTGTTATTCCTTCTATATATGCTTTCGATTTTTTCATGTTCACTTTTGAAACTTTTCCGGTTTTCTTTCTATTTTCTCCACGCATTATCTTTACCATATCTCCTTTTTTTAAGACAATTGCATTTTTGTTATATTTCTTTTTTAATTCTTTTGATAACATTGATGCTAAAAATCTCTTTTGTATATGTTTAGGAGCATTAAATCTATATTTGCGCTGTTTTCTTATTTGTTTACTTGATTTCCAATGCTTTGAGAATTTTGTTTTCATTTTATACTACTATGCTAGCTATTTTTGCTATTCCTGGCCAACGTTCAGCTGCCTCTCTGGCAATTGGTCCCTTGAATATGGTTCCTTTTGGATTACCTTTATCATCTTTTAAAACAACTGCTGAATTGTCTTCAAATTTTATTCTTGTGCCATCTGCTCGCATATATTCCTTTTTTTGTCTTACTACAACGGCAAATACCACTTGTTTTCTCATTTCAGGAGAACCTTTGACTACTGCTGCAATTATTAAATCGGCTATTGCTGCTCCTGGATTTCTACCTTTTACAGATTTGACTCCTTTTGTTGCAATTATTTGAATTATTTTAGCTCCCGAATTATCGCAAGTTTCTATCTTTGATCTTCTTTGTAATCCCCTAGTTATTTTAGCTCTTAGTGCTTTCATTTTCTATTATAACAAATTTTTTTGTTTTACTTATTGGTCTTGTTTCCATTATTTTTACAGTATCTCCAATAGATGCATTAATGCATGAAGGATTGTGAACTTTTATTTTTGTATTCTTTTTTTCATAACGTTCATATTTTTTAAGATATAATAATCTTTTCCAATATACCGTGGCTGTTCTATTCGGATCTTTAGATTTTATTATTCCGGTGAATATTCTCCCCCTAGGCTTAAGGTTCCCATGGAAAGGACATTTTTTATCATCACATATTCTTGATGGTAACATTACATCTAATCCTATATCTATTTTTGATTTCATTTTTTAATTCTATCCTCTGGTTTGCCAATAAATAAAGACCCATCTATAATAATCTCTTTTTTTCTAAAACCCATCTTTAATTTTACTTGGTTTTTGTGTATCATTTTGATTTTGTTGTTTGTTTTTATTCTCAATGTGTTTTTTGTTTCTTCTATTATTTTTCCTTTGATTCCTTTCAATGAACTGTTTTTTGAGTTAATTACCTCTATTTCCAGGCCAATTAACTCGTGCCTTACAATATCTTTTAAATCCTGCATTTTATATTGTTTCTATTGTATCTGTTTTAAATCCCAGCTTCACTAGTTCTTCTTTTGCTTTTTGTACATGGTCTCCTTGAAGTTCGATTATTTTTGATTTTACTGTTCCACCACATGCAAGTTTTGATTTTAAGCTCTTTGCAATTTCTTTCACATCTATACTTGCATCCAATCCTTCGATCAATGTTATCATTTTACCGAATCTTCTTTTTACCATTCTTACTTTTATTCGTTGTCCTTCCTTTGCTATTGTCTCACAGACACAAAGTTGTTTGTTGAGCCCACAGGTTGGGCATACATCAATCATACTGTCTTTTTCTCCTCCTTGGTTTTTTTATTTAATATCATGTTTAATTTTGTAACTGTTCTTTTTATTTCTTTTATTCTTCCAGGTGATTGGGGCAATGTTCCCATTGCTATTTGTGCATTAATTTTTATTAATTCCTTCTTCAAATCATTCATTTTTTCTCTTGCAGTACTCTCATTCATTTGTTTAAATTCACTTTTTTTTATTATCGCCATCTTTCTCCTTCTTCTGTGATTTTTTTCTTGGTTTCTTTTCTTTTTTTGCTTCTTGTTTCTCTTTATGATGAGCTTCTTTCTTTTCTTCTTTTACTTGTGGTTTAACTTCTTGTTTAGCTTCACCGACAGCATATATCTTTATTTTATCTGGAAGTTGTATGTCTGGAGTTAGTATCATTACCTTAACACCTATTGCTCCTGATTTTAAATGTGCGGTTGCATAACCTTTTTTTACGAAACTTTCTGCTATGTCGCCAGATTTTTTAAGATATCCTGCTTTGAAACGCCAGGATTTTGCCCTAGAAGATGGAACTCCTCTACCAGAGATTACTATCTCTGCTCCAAGAGCTCCCGAGTCTATTATATCTTGTAATGTTTTATATCCAATTGACTTAAAACGTTTAGGTCCAAATCTTTCGAAGGTATGAATTATATGCCTTGCTACAGATCTTGGATTTAGATTGGGGTTTTCTATTTCTGCTACTTCTATCTGTGGATTTTCTAATTGGAATTTTTTCTTCAATACTTCTGTTAGGTCTTTGATGTTTGCTCCTTTTTTACCCACAATTAATCCTGGGCGAGATGTGAATATTATTACTTTTTCTCCTAGTGGTGTTCTTTGTATTTCAGTATGGGAATATCCTGCTTTATCTAAAACTGAAGACATAAATTCTTCAATTTGAAATTCTTTAATTTTTCTTGTTAGGAATTGTCTTTCTATCATCTTGTTTTTCCTTTTGTTTTTCTTCTACAATTATTTCTAAATGTGCTCGTTTTGATTTTCTTCTTCTTTTTCTTCCATAATGCCAGGCTTTTGGCCCTTTGTTTGCAACTATTTTTGTTATTATTAAATTATTAACATCTAATCCTTTAAATTCTGCATTAGCTTCAACAGAGTCAAGTAATTCTAATACTTGCTTGCAAGCATCTACTGCATATCTTCCAGCTGCCATTCCTGCTTTATGTGCTAAATCCATTGTGAATTTTTTAAATTTAATTGCACGTTTTAGCGATATTGAATCTTGTAATATTCTTTTTGCTGATTTAAGATCTTTATTTCTTAAATTACTTGCTATCTCCATAGCAAACTTTGATGATATCGGCAAATTAAAAGATTTAACACTAGCAAAATGTTCTTTAGATGTGGTTTGTTGTTTATTTACCATTTTACTTTACTGATGCTGCAGCGCTTGATCTTGTAGCTCCTATTCCTGGAGCAGAGTGCTGTACTCTCTTTCTATTGTATGTGAATTCTCCGAGATAATGACCTATCATTTCTTCTGTAATATTAACTGGCATGAATTCTTTGCCCCTATGAACTAGAATATTGACACCAACCATTTCTGGTAAAATTACCATGTCCCTTACTTGGGTTTTGATTGTTTTCTTTATTTTTCCTAATTTGAATTTTTTAATTCTTTCGAGCAATATTTTTTGCTGATCTGTTAATCCGTGTTTTAAGGAACGTCTTGCTCTTGCAGGTAATAATAAAGTTATTTCTTTTATTTCCATTTTAGATAATTCTTGCATTGTTTTTCCACGATATGTAAATTCTTTTTTTACCATTTTACTTCTTACCCATCCTTCTTGCTCTTATTGAACCTACTTTTCTTCCAGGTGGAGCAAATCTTGAAGGATTTTTTGGTTTACCAATATGACGTCCACGACCAGAACCGAATGGATGATCTACTGCATTCATTGCTACTCCTGAAGTTTGAGGATAAAGTTTATTTTTTGCTGCCATTGCATGGAATCTATTACCTGCTTTGACAAATGGCTTTTCTCCTTTTCCGGAAGCGGCTGAGATTCCGATTGTTGCTCGACATTCAAAATTAAATTCTTTTAATTTTTTTGATGGAAGCATTACAACAATACCTTTCTCTGTTCTTTCTATAACTGTTGCTGTTGTTCCAGCACTTCTTATAAATTTTCCGCCATCACCAGGACTCTTTTCTATGTTAAATACCTTAGTTCCTATTGGAATATCTCTTAATTGCAATATATTTCCTATTGCAGATTGTGCTTGATTACCTGATTGAACTTCTTTGTTAACATAAACTCCTTCGGGCGCTATTGTCAATGCTTTAGTTCCATCTTCATATGTTATTTCAATTAGTGGAGCTGAGTGACCCGCACAATGTACGATGTCTGTTATTTTACCATTTATTGATTTAAGTTTTTCTTGGTTATCATAAACGCGATATGATGCTTTTCCTACATATCTATGACTAGGAGATCTGTAAGTAGTAGTTCCACGTCCTCGCCTTTGTGATATTATTCTTTTTCCCATTTTACATTAATCCTAGTTGTGTTGCAACATCCAATGCAGGAGTTTCTATTGAAAGTTTAACATAAGCTTTCTTTAATCCTTTTGATGTTGTTTCTGTGTTAACCTTTAATACTTTTACTTTAAACATTTCTTCGACTGCTTTTTTTATTTGATTTTTATTTGCTTTTAAATCTACTATGAATATCAATTTGTTTTCAGCTTCCATTACCCTAACTGATTTTTCAGTTGCCAATGGATATTTTATTATTGCATATGGATCCATTTTACTTCTTTACCTTCTCGTTTGCGAATAATTTTTCTTTTTCTAACTTATTTATTGAATCTAAACTCCATATTGTTAATCTTCCAGGAATTAAAGATGGAGCAAGTAATAATGAATTAAGATTATTTACTAAACATGAATTAAATCCTTCTAGATTGTCAATTGTTTTGCTTTCTTTAGAAACAATAACTAATGGACCGACTTTTGATTTATATGGTCTTCCTCTAGATTTTCCTCTTCCTGGACGAACTGTTCTTTCTAATCTTTGCAAATCTTTTTCTAATCCTATTTTTTTAAATAAGTTTAGTAAATCTTTTGTTTTATTTATGTTTTCTAAACCATCTATAATAATTGGAAGAGAATTTGAATATGAAAATCCGTTTTTTAATAATAATTCTTTGTTAATAGAAGCTGATATTGCTGAACGAATTGCTTTTTTTCTTTCTTTTTTATTTACTTTTTGATCCCAATCTCTTCCTGGTTTTGGTGGATGAGCTCTTCTACCTCCAGTCGTTCCTGGGGCTTCTGCTCCTACCCATCCGAATTGTCTTCCACGGTGCCAAACTGTTTTTCTTGGAACTCTTGCCATTCCATGACCGTAACTTGTTTTGTAATCTCTTCTTCTCCTTGATAATTTCGCTTTATATCTTTTACCGGCTCTTTCATAAGCACCATATGGTTGTCTTAAAGAATTTCTTACTGATAAAGCTGATTTTCTAATAACATCAGGCCTTATTTCTTCAGAAAAATGATTAGGTAAATCTATTGTCTTTACTTTTTCCCCTGCTATACTGAATACGTCTGCTTTCATGTTCTAATAAAACTTAATTGTAATGGTCTTTGTTTTTTATTTCTTCTAGCCTCTGTAAATCTGATTAATCTTTTATTTGGGCCTGGAATTGAACCTTTAATTAAAATAAAATCATTTTTTATTAATCCATAATGTCTATAACCTTGTTTTGTTTCAAGTTCTTTTGGATTGCTGGAAATTTTTAATATTAATTTATTTAAATCTGTTCTCGTATGATAACCCATTTGACCTGTTTGTGGGACGGTAAATAAAACTTTACTTGGTCTTATTGGACCAAGATTACCTACTGAACGTTTCTTTTTTTCTGATTTATGATCTTTAAGCTTGACTCCAAATCTTTTTACTGTTCCTTGAAAACCTTTTCCTTTTGTAACAGCATGAACATCGATAAATTGTCCTTCTTTGAAAACATCTATAATATTAATTTCTTTTTCAAATAATGAAGAGGCATGTTCATATTGGGCTTTAGCATCTTCTTTTGCAATAGCAACTTCAAAAATTTCAGGAACTTTCTTTCCTATTGTTGTTAATTTAGGTTGAGTGTGAACTAATAATCTAACTTCAGATGATTTATTTAATATTTCATCTATATTTTTTTCATTAAACTTTTTAGGAATATTAATTTTTCTTATTAATTCTTTATCCAGTTTAGATGAAATCTTTTCATACAATACAGAACTTCCATAATTAGGATCTTTTCGATAAAATCTAATGCCGAAAACTTTTAATGGTGGACATTCGACAATTGTAACAGAAGAAACAACTTGTTCATTTTTTGTAGGTGAAGTAGGATTTGAATCAAGATAAAGAGCATGTGTCATGCCAACTTTGTAGCCAGCAAATGATAAGAGTTTAGAAGAGGAATTTAATGTATAAGGATTAACTTTTGGATAAATCCTTTTAGCCTTCTTTCTAGGCCAAACTTGCAAGCTTCCTGATCTTGGGTGTGTTCCGTGTGGCATTTTTCTAAAGTAATTGCGCTTTGTAGTTGTTTATAAAGTTATTGATAACTTATTCTCAGAATTCGGCTGACTAACTAAATGGAATGTACCAATAATCTGTAGGGAATATTTTAGGAAAATTAGATGTTTATAAAGTTATCTTTTTCTATACCCTGGAATAATAAATGGGTGATCTTTTTCATAATCTAATTCCAATCTAGAAGCTACATTTTTTCCCACTGAAAGTCTGTATCTGCTATCTACTCTTGATGGTTTTCTGTTTAAAATATCTTCTGGACTTTCTGTTTTTAAGCCAATGTAATAGTAATTTCCTACTCTTATCTTACTACGTTCGCTTTCTGGTATTATTATTCTTGTACTTCCCATATCTAATCTGGAGCTGAAACGTATTGGTGGTTGGATTGTAACAATTTGATTATTTCTTATAAATGGTTGATTTACTAAACTATCTCTTTGTAATTTTTTTATTTCTGATTTAAGTGCTTTAAGTGCTCTAACTTCTCTTTCTAAAGCTGCTAATTTCTTTTCTAATTTTTCATAATCTGCCATTTTACTTCTTTTTAGTGGTTAAACTATTTATAAATCTTTCTATTGCCTAAAATGCCAAAATTTAAATATTCAGGCTTCTTTTAACTAAATAAGAAAAATTTGGAGGCAAATAAATGAGAGAAGGAATTTTACCTTTAGCTGCAATGGAAAAGCTGTTAAAAAAAGGCGGAGCTTCAAGAGTGAGTGAAGATGCAAAGACTGCTTTAAGAGAAGCATTAGAAGAGAAAGCAGATGAAATAGCAAATAAGGCTGCTAAACTTTCTGTACATTCGGGAAGAAAAACAGTAAAAGCTGCTGATGTTAAGTTAGCATTAAAATGAAATTTATGAAAAATTTTTGGTTTTGGTTAATTTTACTAATTATTATAATTTTAATTATCTGGCTGTTTAGAAGATAGAAATTTAATAATGGTTATAAAAATGGTTCTATATTTTTATTTAGTAAATTTATAATTAAGATAATAATCTTGATAAAAGAACTTATACGAAAAGCTTTATATAGTAATTATTACCACTCAAAAATGTATAACAGGGGGTTAACATGAGCGACGAAGGTAAAGAATTGGAAGGATTATTAGCGCAAGAAGAAATTGTTCCTTCTGTTATAAGAATATCCCCAAAAGCAAAAGAAAAGGCTTTATTGCTCGGACCTGAAGTAGAAAAGATTGGTGAAAGTGCTTATGAATGGTATGGATTTTTACTTGGTAATATTGAAGATTCCCAGCATATAATAAGAGAGATAATTCTAGCTCAAGACCAAGATGTATCTGGTGGACATGTACAGGTAGAAGGTGTTAATGTCGCAAGAGCAAACCAAGAGGTAAAAGAGATTAATAAAGTGAGAGGTAAAAACTATCAGATAATTGGTTGGACACATAATCATGCAAATTTCTCAACATTTCATTCTGGGACTGATGATAATAATCATCTTGCTGTTTTAAATTCTGTATCATTAAATACTGAAAAAGGTTTGCAGAGAAGATTTGCTTTGATTGAAAGAAATGCGAAACAAAAACTATTAGATGATAGGATAGTTGTAAACGGGGAAGAAATAACAGATGGATCTATAGAGTATTTATTAAATGATGAAAACGCAGCTATTGAATTATTAAAAAAATATGGAGTAAGTCTAGATGGAAATAACCCAAGAAAACTTGCTCTTGAACTTTTAAACGATATATTGAAAGTTTCACGTGTTGATATTAATGAACCTAAGATATATGGGTTTGCTTATAGTATTGTCTTTAATAATAAAGGGGATAATCCCCATAGTGAGATTGCTATAATTGAAGAAGAAGTTTTTACTAAGAAAAAGAAGGTATCTAGCAAAGAAATTCCTTTAAGTGTGGTAGAAATTCCAGATGATATTGAAATTAATCTAGAAGATATTCAATCTGAGATTAAAAATAAGATTAAATTCCCCGTAATACACAAACCTGTAACAAGAGAGGTAACAATCACTTATGAAGACTTTGTTCCTACAGAAGTTGGAACACAGCCAACAAGGAATAAAAGATTTAAGAAATATGATAAGCCAAAGAAAGAAGCAAGAAAAAAAATAAGCTATCGGGAATTATCAAATATGTTTGCAAGGGATTTACTTGAATATTTGGATAACTATTCACGTACAGACTGTAGATTTAGCAGATATGTTGAGGATATTGTTGATAAGATGATTGTTGAAGGTAAAAGTTTGACAGATTGTATTAAAAGTTTGGGAGTTGCTGATGTTGATGAATATGGCAGAAAACCTGATTTTGAGAAAAGCATTTTAGAACTTATTACTAACGGTGCATATGCAGACATAAAAGAAGATAAGGAAAATAGAAAAAAGGTTATTAGATTCATGCTTGATTTTGTAAATAGTAATAGGACTGAAGAAAAAAGCGATGTAATCGGAGAATATGTTCCTATTATTCTTGGTGTTGATAATAATCTTATAGATTTTTGCAGAAGATCCTTAAGTTATGCAATAAATCCAAAACGGGGAAGTAAATATAATGTCTGGGTTAGTCTTGTTTTAAAGAATTTTGCTGAAAAAGATAGAACACTAGAAGAAAGTATAGCTCTAGTTGGGAAATTACAAGACAATGAAACCATTGTTAAAGATAGAACATTGGATTATTGGGCTATAAGAATAGATTATGGTCAATTAAAAAAGATACGAAGTAAAATCTATTTAGGAAAATATGAGGGAAGTACTTTAGAATTCATGATTGCTTTTAATGATCCAAATACAAGGGATGCTGCATTAAGAGATTATTCTGATAAAATATTGGATGACTTATCTAAAGAAGAGAAAAGGGAAATTGATGATTTAATCAAAGATAAAGAAAAGAAACCTGATAAATAAATTATATTCTTCTTTAGTATGATCGGAGTTACTACGTTGGTTAAAAAGAAAAAGGAAAATGAATTACTGAAAAGTTTAGATTTAGAGGAAGAGATTATACTAGAAGAATTTGTATTGCCTGATATTAAATTTGATATTGAAAAAAAGGTAGCTTCTATCTTCATGGGAAGAAAAAGTCCCCATATCGATATTGCTAAATTATTAAAAAGTGATATTGCTGAAAGTTTACTTATTCATTACACTATCTTAAATCTAAACTATGATGAAGTAAATAGGTATCTAAATTTAAAGGATGGAAATACAATACCCCGATTAATATTAGCGGATATAGCTTCTGAAATTTTAGGACGTGAAAATTATGATATAAATAATTCTTTTAATAAATTTAAAATGGAAATGGCATTTGATATATATCAGGATTTTTTCAATATATTAAATGATAAGAAAAATTTGGATAATATTAATCATAAAAAAAGGATTGTAAACTTGCGGGAAAATGGTGTATCTAGTGAAGACGTCTTTATGTATTTTAGGGGTGTTGGTATAGAGCAAATGATTGCGGCTGCAAAATTTAACCAATATATTCATGGTTTTGAAGAAAAGTTAAAGTATGTTAATAATATAAGGGATTTAAGATATTTATTTGGTATTAAAGTTTATCATGATTTAATTAATGATAAAGGAATCAAACAAGATATTAATTGTTATATTGATGATAATAAAATTTCTTTGGATAATATTTTTATTTATACAATATTACAAATACATAACGATTTTTTAAAACAGTTTGGTGATACCAAATGATTCCATTAATAGATGCTGCTTCACTTTACTTAAGATTAAAATTAGATTCTGGAAGTTTTTTTTCTGATTTTCAGGATAAATTAAAGGGAATAGAGAAAAATAAACCTAATTATCAGAATATAGCTAAATCATTTAATGATTCATTAGAATCAATTCTTGATATAAAAATAATTAAATTTATTGTTGATAATCGTGAAAGCTATTTTCAGCACATTAAGAAGATTACCTCTGATTTGGAAAAAATCTTTGATGATGGTGGGATATATAGGTATGAAAAAAATTTAAAGCCTGGAGATGTTGTCAGAACATGCAAAATGATTGATGCTTATGGTCATGCAAGAAAAAATAGTTATTATCATGGAACTGGTGTAAATAATATCCCATTAGGTAGTGTCGGTAAGATTACTCATGGATACGATGATTCTTACACGGTATTATTTGGTCGTAATGATTATGATTACTACCGTCCTAAATTTAGATCTAAAGAGCTGGAAGTCTTAGATAAGAAAATAATAGAAAAGTTAAAAATGTTTGGGAATGGAAAGGAAAGTATAAAAATTATAATTGAACAACAAAGAAGAAATATAGAAGTTGGAATTTCTCAATATGATGCAAAAAGGTTAGAGACTGTAATGTGGGGGATATCTAAGATGGATAGTTTGGGAATTAAAGAAAAGGAAATGCTGGGTTTTTTTGAACAGAGACTTGAAAACATAGAAGATATTAAAGAATTGTTGAGGAAAAAATAGTATGGAAATGCCAAAAACATTTTTCGCTGAACTTGCTGAAAAATCGCCTTTAATCATATTTGATCATCAGCTTTATCAATTAACAGAAAGGGATATTAGTGAAAATTTTATTAAGGTTGGAGAAAAAAAATTCGGCTTGATTGCTTCAGATTCGTTACTTAATTTAGAAAATTTTTATAGATATGTAAATGCTCAGGAGATATTTAATTTTAAAAAAGATTACATAAAGGGGAAGTTAAATTCTAATATGAAATCAAATGAAGAGATAAATCGAATAATCAAAGATAATATGGTTTTATACTTTATATTAAATGAAGTCTTTCCCTATTTTACAGAAACAAAAGATAATGTCGCTGCATTATTAAAAGGAAGGCAAGAAAAAGAAATTGGTATCCTAGATGGAAACATAGAAAAAATAATTGCTGATGCTTCAAAAGAGTTTGATAAAAAAGAAAGCGTAAGATCTAGAGCAAAACCTGTTGTTGAAAGAGATAATAAAAGATTAGTCATGTCTCAAGAAGATGGTGAAATCTATCAAATATTAACTAAATATTATAAAACAGACGAGCGGGAAAAAAAGCCTGCAACTAAAAATATGAGAAGTTTATTAAGTGTGGTTTTAAATGATCAAAATGTTCTTGTATTCGGAAATCAAGTAAATAAATTAAGCAGATTGAGAATAAGAAATAACTCTGAATTGGCAGTTGTTATCGATGGTATCGAATATATGATAAATCCTTTCGATACTGTTCAAAACATTGAAAATCTGCATAGAAGAAAACTAGAGGAACAACTTATGATTGAGTCTGAAGAAGATTTTAATTACCAAAATAATGTTACTAGACAAATTGACGGATTAGTGAGACAATTAAAAGAATATTCGCAAAAAAACGAATTTGAAATGGGAGATATAGGATTTGTAAAACAAGCTCAAAATTATTATGTAACATTAAAGGTTAGTCCATATGTCTTAAAGGAAGTTAAACTTCCCGATAAAGATATGTACTTTAAGTTCGATGAATGTAAGGTTGCTGTAAATATAATTTATAATGATGGTAAGATTCAAACAGATACTGTAACTTTTGTGGTTGAGGCATATCAGCATCCGTTTTTAGCCAGAGGTAAACAGGCTTGGACGCGTTTATGTATGGGAAACTACAATCCCGCAGTAAGCCTTAATGGATTAAATGAGGCGGGAAGAGTAGTTAAATTACTTTCTGATGCAAAAAATGTGATGCAAAAAGGATATACTATATTCTGCAGACCGTATCAACAGCTTTTTTTTGGGTCGGGCCTTGAAAATAATCATCCTTACAATGTCACATTTGCTAGTCAGAAGATTGATCTTGATGAAATAAAGAGAAAAAATTTACCTATAACCAATATTGATTTATTAATAGAGGATAAGAAAAAACGTGAATATTAAAATGGAAAGAAGTAATATTAATCGATACAATAGACAGGAATTAATAGAAGGTTGGGATCAAAAGAAATTAAGAGATGCTTCTATAACGATTGTTGGAGCTGATTTACTTGGACAATATATACTTATTCCATTATTAGCTCTCGGTGTTGGTAAGCTAAGAATCCTTGGAAATGAAAAAATTAGGAAAGGTTTCTTCTTAGATTTAAAATTAAAAGATAATATAGCAATATCATTAGAAAGTTTAGTAAATGATATAAATCCTGATGTTGATATGATCGGATTAAAGTCAAGCATTTTAAATAAAGGTTCTTCATATCTATTAAAAGGAACCGATATTGTTATAGATGCAACTAATGATCCTTTTTCCAAAACATTAACTTTGGACTATTGCAAATTAAATAATATACCTATGATTTCTGCTGGATGTGATGGTAGTTTTGGAAGAATTATTGCTTCGGATTATAATAATAATGATATAAGAATAGTAATGCCAGATTTTGAAGGAAAATCACAGGAAGAACTAGTCAGCATGGTCTTAGGCGGATTAATAGCTGAAGAAGTTAAAAAAATAGTTATGCAAAAAGAAAAATTAAAAGTTTCTTTATATTATAATCTAACAAACAAAAATAGATTCACTTTTGAAAGATCAAAAGATTATAAAGAATTCGAAGGTAATTTTTCAGATAAAGGAGTTTTAATGATAGGGGCAGGAGCTCTTGGAAATTTTGTTGGCTTGGGACTAGCAAAATTGGGTGTTGGTAGAATAGATATATTGGATGATGATGAAGTTGAAGATACTAATCTAAATCGGCAGATATTATATTACGATTGTGTTGGCTCTAAAAAATCAGAGGCATTAGCGGAGAAGTTGCAAAAAATAAGTGATGGAAACTCTAAGGTTAATGGATATGTAAAAAGATTTGATGACAAAACAAAATTAACTGAGAAATATGATATAATCTTTGATTGTGTGGATAATTTCAAGACTAGGGCAGAGATAAGCAATTATGCTGTTAAAAATAAAATTCCTTTAATAAGTGGTGCAACAGACTATCAAGCCGGACAGGTAGCTGTTTATATTCCTAAGATTACTCCTTCTATAGATTATCAGCTAAAGCTAAAGGATTCTGCAAAAAAGAGGGAAGAAGAAGCTGGACAAAGTTGTATTCTTGCTCCAAATCCTTCAGTTATTATGACTAATCAAGTTATTGGGGGATTAATGATAGGGGAATCAAGGACTATATTTGACCCAGATAAATTTGGCGAGCCAATAGGTGGAATCTTAAAATATGGAACAAATCTGGAAAATAGATTAGGAATAAATGTGATCTTAAAAGAGAAGAAAAATGCCTAAATTCCCTATTCATAACCTTTATAAATATTAAAAACAGCATAATTATAGCTATTTCTGAGCTTATAGCTCTAAAGTAGTAGATTAGATTAAATATATGGAGAGTGTAGATATGTACGGAAATAAATTTGGGGGCGGAGATAGAGAAAGACGAAGCTTTGCTCCTGTAAATGTTGGACAAGAGATAGACGTAAAAATCGAGGCTGTTGGTGAAAAGGGCGATGGTATAGCAAAGATTAAAGGATTTGTTATATTTGTACCTAACGTCAAAGCTGGAGATGAAGTAAAGATAAAGATTACTAAAGTCTTAAGAAAAGTTGGCTTTGGTGAAGTTGTCGGAGCTTCAAGCGGACCTATAGATAATGAAGGTTCTAGTGATGAAGGTTCCCAAGAAGAAGATGGGGATGAAGAAAAACAGAATTACGGAAGCGCAGAAGAAGAATCATCTGAAGAAGATTCAGAAGAATTTTAGATAAGGTAATATTCCTTATTCTTTTTTTTATCTTTTTTAACAATAAGACTTATAAACTCTTTTACCCTTAAATTAAGTATGGATGAATATAATCTATGGATAGAGAAATTTAGACCAAAAACTTTTGATGAAGTTAAAGGACAAGAGAAAATAAAGGAGAGATTAAAGGCTTTTGTTGAGAAGAAAAATGTACCTCACATCTTATTAGCAGGTCCGGCTGGTAGTGGAAAGACAACTTTAGCATTAATTATGGTTAAAGAATTGTTTAAAGAAGACTGGCAAGAAAATTTTCTGGAATTAAATGCTTCTGATGAAAGGGGAATTGATGTTGTAAGAGAAAAAGTTAAAGATTTTGC
>DATDYQ010000078.1:0-9853 GCA_035288965.1 Candidatus Nanoarchaeia archaeon | reverse complement strand
CAACAAGAGCATTAATTACTGAGTATGGTAGTCTAAAAAATGCTCATAGAGAAGGAACCTTTGTTGGACGGGGACAGTTCGGAGTAGTTAGAAGGCAAGGAAGAATTTCATTAAAACGTATAATGATAGATCCAGATTTTATGGGTTTAGATCGTCAAGAAGCAAGATATGAAACAAGAGTAGTAACTAGATTATCTAGGTATGGCATAACACCAGGACCTGCATTTTTATTCGGAAGTTTTATAGTTAAAGAATATGTTCCTGGAAGAAATGGAGCACAACAGTCTATAACAAAAGAAAATGCCATTGATTTTGCATACAATATCGGAAGATATGATCAAGAAAATCCTGATCTGCCTTTCTGGGATACAAAAATAACAAATGTCATCGTTAAACGTGGTGGAAAGTTATCTTTTCCCGATCCATATGAATATAATGAAGAGATGGGACCTTTTGAAGTAGTGAGATATCATGACTTATTAGATTTTTATAGCGGAGCAAAATGGAAAGGTGAACCTGCTACATTAAGAGAAATTTCAGATGCATATGATAGGGGATTAAATGAAAGATAGAAATATTTATAAATAAACAAAGAAAATAATTATCATGCAAGATCAAATCCTAGATATGCTTCTTAAAAAAGATGAAATTACCTGGCAAACTATATTATATGATTTAGTCAAAACAGAACAAATGAATCCTTGGGATATTGATATTTCAATTTTAGCTAATAAATATCTTGAAACTATAAGAAAACTAAAAGAAGTTAATTTTTTTATCTCAGGAAAAGTTATCCTTGCTTCAGCTATTTTACTTAAAATTAAATCAAATAAATTACTAGAGGAAGACATAGCTGGCTTTGATCAGATATTATTTCATGGGGATGATGATATTAATTTACTAGAAGATGATTTAGAAATTAAAAAAGAAAGAATAAAATTAATGGAAAATCCAAGATTAACTATTAAAACTCCTCAATCAAGAAAAAAGAAAGTTTCAATCCAAGATTTAGTTAATGCTTTGGAAAAAGCTTTAGAAGTTGATAGGCGAAGAACTTTAAGAAAGTTTCATGAACAAGAAATTCCTGAAAATTTAAGAATTCCAGAAAAGAAAATTGATATCTCTTCCTTAATAAAAGATGTTTATAACAAAGTTCTTTCTATATTTAAGACTAAAAATACAGAAACAGTTACTTTTACTGAACTTGTTTCTTCAGACCGAAAAGAAGATAAAATACTTACATTTATACCTTTATTACATCTAGACAATCAAGAAAAAATATTGCTAGAACAATCTGAACCATTTTCAGAGATAAATATAAAAATAATAAAATGACATCATTCGCAATTGCTGGATTAATTGTACTTTTGGTTATTGCTTTAGCTGCCTTGCTATTTTGGGTTTGGATGTTATCTGACTGTATTCATCATAAATTTAGAAAAGACAAACATATGCTTCATTGGTTTTTATTAATCATATTAACATTTATTATTGGAGCTTTAATCTATTATTTTGGTGTAAAAAGAAATTATAATCAGAATAGAATGATTTAAAAATTCTTCTAACTAATCTAGAATAATGGCTAATGAACTGAAAATTGGTGTTGTAGGATATTCTCCACCAACAAAATTTGATGAAATTAAAGCTGCAAGAATGATTAATGAAGCATATGATTTATTAGAATCGCAATATCCAAAAATCAAGAAAACTGTTGTTTCCGGATTAACTAATGTTGGAGTTCCATCCATAGCTTATAGAGAAGCTGTAAAAAGAGGTTACAAAACTATCGGGGTTGCCTGTGAAAAGGCATATGATTTCCTATTGTTTCCAGTAAATGAATCATTTATCGTAGGAAAAGAATGGGGAGATGAAAGTTCAAAATTCTTATCACTAATTGATGTTATTATAAGAATTGGTGGTGGAAAACAATCAGCAAGAGAAGTTCTAGAATCCAAAGTTCAAGGTAAACAAATAATTGAATATAATCTTGAATCAATAAAATAAAAACATTTAAATAAATATCCCCTCTTATTCAGATTATGCAAAATCTTCAAGAATATATTCGTAAAAGGCAAGATTATATCGATAAAATTCAGAACGAAATAGATGCTTTGACAAGTTCTGGTCTTGAGATAAAAGTAACCCATGACAGGTGGGATAAACAAGAATTTGTTATTAATGATTATACTAAAGCAAATCATTTTGAATTAGTAAGAAGTTGTGGTTGCTGTAGTGATAGTCCTTACTTCCTTCATTTTATTTATCAATTAGAAACTAAAAATGGTAATATCAAACTTTATACAAGACATGACAACTGGAATGGTGACAATCTTAGATTTGGCTTTGAATTTGATATTGGAGGATACTCAATAAAAGATGATTCTCGTTTAGATAAGTTAATTGATCTTTATTCTAATAAAGGTGTTTCTCCTGAAATTTTAGTAAATGTAAGAAAAGAAATTAATGATCTTATTGAATTAAAGAGTTATGATGAAGAGTCTTCAGAAGATGTAGAAGTGTAAAAAATTATCTCTTTATTAATTTTATAATTAACTACTTTAAAGAAATTACAAAAGAAAGCTTTATAAACTAACTTTTTTTATTATTATCGATAAAAATGCCAATAGATGATTTGTTTGATGATTTAAGAGTGAAAGAAAGAGAAGCTGATATAATAAAAGCAAAGCTTGCAAAAGAAAATGCAATAATATTTTATGAAGCAGAAAAATGTTTCAAGAAAGGAAAAGAGATTAGAAAATTACAAGCAGCTAAATCAAAATATTCAATAGATGAATTTATTGATGAAGTTACAAATGGTTATGGTTTTACAGATCCGGAATATGGTGAATATGTATTTCCAGATGGAAAAGTGATAAAATCTCTCGATGGTGATATAAGCCCAGCTGCTAACGCGTATGCATCAATAATTTTAGGTGATATTGAGATTCATGATAAAAATGATGAATTAGGATTACAACTTCATCTTGGTTATTTGAAGGCTAGGTTAACTAAAGATCTTAGTATATTAGGTTATATGAGTGATATTGGTAGTATAAGGTCACGATTAAAAAACAAAGAATTCTTCAAAGCAAAAAATGGTATATCTACAACAAAATCCTGGTTAGATAAACTAATTCCAAATAAATCAAAAGGTTTAGAAACGGCAGATCAAGTCAATAGCGCAATTGAAATAGTAAGGGTTAGGTCACATGATATCGCTATTTATAACGATGTAAAAAAATTGTCTAAAGAATATAATTTAGATCCAAATATAATTGCAATAATAACTAAAAATCCACAATTTTACAGACCACAATTTAGTGAAGTTTTAAAAGATAATATTGATTGTTTTCTTATTAACTCTACAATTGCTTTTATGGTTGGAATGGGAGAAAAATATCTTTTTCACATGAAATATGTAGGAAATCCATTAATTAATGCAGCATGCAGTACAACCGTATATAATGCACTTTATCTTGGCAATAAAAAAAATTTTAATAGGGTATTAAAAAGATCTCCAGGAGGATTTCTAGGCTATGCCCTTGGTTGGAGTCTAGCCTCATTACTATAAAATGCCAATAGATGATTTATTCAATGACTTAAAAGAGAAAGAAAAGGAGATTGATATAGTTAAGAAAAGATTAGCTGATATATTTTATGAGAAAGAAAGACCCTTTAATAATGGAAAAATAAAAAGATATCAAGAAGCAGAAAAAAGTAAAGAGGGTATTAAAAAATTTAAAGATGAAGTTACAAATGGTTATGGATTTAAAGATGAAAATGGAATTCCAGAAATATATTATGAAGAATTAGCTAACCTTGATAATCCTGCTATTACATATCTTTATAAACGTAAAAGAAAATTTATAACATTTGATAAATCAAGTGAACTAATGCTCCAGCTTCATCTTGGTTATCTAGAATCAAGAGATCATGTTACCCATAGAGTTTGTCTTGGAAAAATAGCTCCACACATGATTGAAGTAGCAAGATTACATACTATCTTGTTAGGTTATCAGAGTTATATTGATAATAATAAAAAGTTTAGTCGCAAAAATGATAAATCAATAAAAACTCCAGAAGAGCTAGAAAATGCAGTAGCCGCGATGAAGCAAATAGAAAAATTATCCCCACTTGCAAAACTTACTAAATATAGTGATATAAAGAGAGTATCTAAAGAAAATAACTTAGATAAAAATATAGTGATACAAATGTCTGTTAATTCTGATTTTTATGCTCCTAGTTTTAATCAATTAATGAAAGAAAACCTTGAAAGTTTTGCAATAAACGCAGTAAGTGGATTTATTATCGGGGCTGTAATTAAAGGATTTTCAGGTAGATTACTTAATCCATTAATATATTCATCATCTTATACAGTTATAAAGGATACCCTGGATATTCCCCTGAGTAAATATACATTAAATAAAGCATTTAGAAAATCGCCAGGAGAATTTTTAGGTTACACATTGGGGTTTGGTCTAGTTTCATTGCTCCCTATACCCATATTTAATAAATAAAAATTTAAGTTTTTTTCGAAATCCAATTCCAAACAGCTGCAAAAACATATCCATATACATACCAACTAACAAATCCTAGTATCATTAATAATATCATCTTTAAAAAACTAAAACTTTGCATTGTATAACCAATATTCAAGAAATGCATTCCTAATACAAAATCAATTAAAACCTTGGCAAATCCTGACAAAACTAACATACTCCAAGCAAAGTGCATTACAGCAGAAAATATTCCCAATGTTAATCCGACTTGGTTTTTGTTTAATTTTCCCATAATTTTTTAATTATTTTCTTATTATTAAATATTTAAGTGCATTAATTAGTGGTTATTTCAACCTCTTAACAACATCTTCTTTCGTCATCATCTCTTCAAATCCATTTTCCATGTTTCTTAATTTAAACTTTCCTTCTTTTAATTCTCTTTCCCCAACAAATAAAACATAGGGAATCTTATAACTATTAGCATAATCTAAATTCTTACTTATTCCTCTTTTATTAACATCAATGTCTGTTTTTATTTCATTCTCACGTAAATAGTTTAATATTTTTACAGCTTCCAAACTTTTTCCTATAGGAATAACATAAATTTTAACAATAGAATTTCTTCCTTCTAAAGCTAAAGCATCATTAATAACATCTAGCCCAAATGAAATTCCAACAGCAGGGTAACTTCCATTTCCAATAAAATTTCCAATCATATTATCATATCTTCCGCCAGCAGCAACGCTACTTTTTATCTTATTATTAACTAGATAAACTTCAAAAACAGTTCCTGTATAATAACTCAAACCTCTGGCTAAACTTAAATCAAGTTTAACATCAACATCAAATGCTTTACAATATTCTAATAATTCATTAATTTCCTTTAATCCTTCTTTTGCTTCATCTATCTTACTTAATTCATTTAACATTCCATTTTCTAATAATAAAATATCCATTAATTTATCAATCTCTTTTACTTTTAATTTCTTTAATTCTTTCCTAACTTCTTCATTTCCAATTTTATCTAATTTATCTATAATCAATATTACATCATCTTTCTCTTTTACCTTACAATAATCGAGAATTCCATTCATTAACTTTCTATTATTCACTTTTATAATAATATCTAGCTCTAATTTCTTAAATATCTCTTTAGATAATTTTAATAATTCAGCATCAGCTATCATTTCCTTACATCCAACAACATCAACATCGCACTGCCAAAACTCTCTATATCTTCCAAGCTTTATTGGTCCGTCTCTCCATACTTTATCTATTTGATAACGTTTAAATGGCATCTTTATATTAGGATTCATTCCAATTACTCTTGCAAAAGGAACAGTTAAATCATATCTTAAAGCTAAATCTCTCTTACCTTGATCTTTTAACTTGAAAGTTTCTTTTAATATCTCGCTTCCTCCAGCATATTTAGCAGATAAAACTTCATAACTTTCCAAAGCAGGTGTTTCTAAAGGAGAATATCCATATAATTCAAAAACTTCCTTAATCTGTTTAGTTATACTATCTCTTACAATTTTTTCTTTAGGTAAGAAATCTCTTGTGCCCTTTGCGTTTTTTAGTATCATATTAAAAGGATGGATGGCGGGATTTGAACCCGCGATTTTCAGCTCCACAGGCTGACGTCATACCAGGCTAGACCACACCCATCAT
This sequence comes from Candidatus Nanoarchaeia archaeon, assembly GCA_035288965.1. Classification (GTDB taxonomy): domain Archaea; phylum Nanobdellota; class Nanobdellia; order SCGC-AAA011-G17; family JAGVZF01; genus DATDYQ01. Next base: position 3,683 of record DATDYQ010000078.1, on the reverse strand, counting down.
AACCTCCTCTTTTAGTTTCCCAATAGGAACATTATTTTCATACAAGTAACTATTAAAATCTACAGAACTAACAATGAACTAAATCAACTCGTGTCATTTTACTATTTTGATGAATTTAATCATTTAAAAACTTTGCTATTTGTCTTAAATTTAGAAAAGATTAAATATTTAATTGATCTTAAAATATTTATGAAAGCCGTCTCAAAAAATGATAAAAGCAATGGCAAGATAAATTTTAAAATTAAGAAAGATAACATATCAGCTGCTTTTGGAGTCTTTAAAAGAAAAGGTTCTACTGCAAAATTGTTAAAAGAAACAGATAGAGAACTTGATCTTGAAAATTATAAATAACTATTTAATCAACCCATGTAACAATCCATGAAACTCTTTTGTCTTATCATAAAATTCTAATAACCTAGGATAATCAACTTCAAAATCCTTTCCAGGCAAATGAGATATTAAAGTAACATGCTTTCTATATTCTTCTCTTCCTGTATATTCAGCCTTATCTATAGCTTTAAACACAGCATACATTCTAATATAATCTGATATTTTTTCCTTAACTAATTTCTCAATTAATGTAATTTTCTCTTTTTTAGTACCTGGAATCTCTTTTATCTTTCTTGTATCTTTCATAAATTCCAAATACTCATCAAAACTCATCTCAAAAACATTAATCAATCTCTGAATAACACTCTTAATAACATCAGCGGTCCTTGTATATTTCAAACTAACGTAAACTAAATGGTCTGCTCTTTTCATCTCTTCTAGAGCCTTATCCTGAAAATCTTCTATCATTCGCAGGTAATACTTTATTTACTTTGTCTATAAAACTCTTTGCTTTTTCCATATACTCCTTAACCTTCTCAATATTGATCATTTTTGTCTTATAATCACTTGTACATATAATATATTTATTCTTTCTTTCAAACTCTACTGTACTTTTCTCATGCATAAATCTAAGCTCATTAATTTCCATTAATAATATTACATGTTCTCTTTCTATATTATATCTATGGGCTACTTTCGTTTTGAAAACAACTAATCTATCATCATATTTTACTGGTATATTGCCTATTCTTTTGTATTCTTTATCATATTGCAGTAAAGCTTCCATTCCATAATTTAAAGCTAAATATAAATTATCAATAACAGTTAATAATAATTTAACATCATTTACCAAAGGATAAGTTACATAAGTTAGATGGTCTGCTGTATTAAAAGCTTTATTTGCCTCTTTGACTAGTACTTGAACGTCTTCCATACATATAAATGATAAGAGTTAAAAGTTAATAAATATTGCTTTTTATAAGAAGTAATAACTAATATGGGGAATTAAAAATTCCATGATTCCTGTTCATCAAATTGATAATCTCTATTCCCTTTTACTTTATAATCAACAAACTTTAATGCTTTACCTTCAAAAGCTAAAGTGCCATTTTGCAATATAATATCATCAGCAGTAACTTTCTTATCAATCGTACAAGATAATGCCCTAATCATTTCATATAAACAAAATGTAAGACTAAAATTGTCTTTTGTAGTAATCCTGTATTCACGACTGTTTCCATAAATTTTTCCTTCTTTAACTTCTTCTATTTTGAAATCTTTTCCTGAAATACATTCTTTATAACCTATGAATTCAAGATTATCTTCATCATCTCTTACTATACCAAAGGAACTTGTTGCAACAGCTGCCAATAAACCAAGTCCAACTCCCGTTGATAATAATCTTCTATTCATTTTCAAAGCACCATTTCCCTAGAGTTAAAAGTTTTTTCAGTATTTGTTCTTCTACTGCCATTTTCTCAGCTTTAATATCATCTTGATAATAAAATGAAGTAGGAAGACAGCCTCCACCACCAAATGTAATAGATACATCTTTTATTTTTTCTATACCATTTTTATCAAAGACTAAAACTTTCCAATGATGGGATAATTGTTCACCTTGCATTACTGCATATAAATCACTAGAATTTATTTCATATCTTCCAGGCATAACTCTTTTATCATTATATATTCCATTTAAATAAAGTGTACTTCCAACAAGACCATAGTCTCCTTTCTTACCATAAAGAATTTGATTGCTAACGCACATTCCATGTTGATGTAAGTATGCAGCGACAGCTTCACTTATTGTATCTTGTTTTGGATTTTTAGTAACTTCTATATTATCATTCACAAAAGCGCTTGCTCCATAGGGTGCTTGAAAATCAGAAGCCTGAACATTTGTTGCAACTGCTATGCCTAAACCAGTCCCAGTCAATAATCCTAGTAATCCTTTTCTCATAATACTAACAATTACAAAAATCTTATAAAGCTATCTTTTCCAAAATTAAAAATATTTTAATCCAATTTCTTAACGATATCCAAGAATAAATTTACATCATTTTCAATTTCTTCATTAATAGCAATAAACATCAACTCATCATTAACTTCTCCATACTGATATGCAATAATGTTTCTCATTCCTTTCATATCTTTTAGTTTGTTTGCCAATTTATTATTAATTATTTTCTCAAATTCCAATATTGTAAATGCTTGAGAATCTTCTTCAGGAGTTTTAAAACCTTTTTCATTAATTATTAGGAAAGTGAGATCAATAACAGCTTCAGCTATTTTTTCAAAATATCTTTCACATGCTGCTTTAGTTTTGAAATCTTTTTCATATCCTTTAAATGTTTTAGGTTTTATTTCAGCCAGTTGTTCAAGATAAGTTTCAATATCATTAATCTTGTCCTTTATTCTTTTGTTCATATAATATCTTCCCCTTATCATTAATTTCTTTCCTTAGTTTATCTGGAAGTACATTATAAATTTGAATATCAATCTTCTCACTGGCTTTTCCAAGAATCTCTCTTCTAAATTTACTAGCTTCTTCTTTATTAATATTTGTGAACTCTACAGCTATATCAATATCTGAGCTTAACGTTAATTTATTTTCTATTACTGATCCAAACAATATTATTCTTTTTATACGAAAAAATAATCTATTTTGAGATATAATTTCTTTAGTTTGTTCTATTAATTTCTTTATTTCGGCTCCATTTTTAAGTTCAAATTCTTCACTAAATCTTGCTAAATCTTTGATTACATTTAATTTTTTTCTTATATCTCTTGAAAGTCTTGTTCTTTCAGAATTCTTTAATTGGACTCCAAGCAGTTGTTTCTGTATTATAATTAATTCTCTTTTACCAAAAATCTTTCTTAGATTAGGATTTCTTTTTATTTCTGTTAGTAAGCTCATTTATATCATTATTGTGATAATAATTATCATTATTGTGATAATATATAAATGTTTCGTTTTTAAAAAAGTTTCGAAAAAAACGCAGCTTCTAGTACAAATACTTATTAGAATTACTTTTTCAAACTCAATATAGCTTCAGCCAAATCACCATTGCTTTTCTCTAAAGCTTCTCTTGCTTCATCCTCATTCACTTCAGCTTGTTCCATTACAGTCTTAACATCATCTTCATTGAATTTCTCTAAACTTCTCTCTTCTATATCTCCAACTATTTGTATTGTTTGCTGTCCCATCAGGTTTATCTTTGCAACTTGAGGATTATTAATAATGATTTCTTTATCTTTGCATTTAATTATAACTTGCTCAGCATCTATGTCTTGCTGTTGAACTCCCATTCTCTGCATCATCTTGTTCATCTTTCTAGCATTCATTCCAGGTA
>DATDYQ010000077.1:0-2685 GCA_035288965.1 Candidatus Nanoarchaeia archaeon | reverse complement strand
TTATTCTAGGAAATGTTTCTTTAATGAAAGAATATAAAATAAAAGCTCCATCTCAGCTTGAAAAACTAGAATCAGAAGGTAAAACAGTTATGTTGTTAGCTATTAATAAGAAATTAGTTGGATTATTAGCAGTTGCAGATGAAGTTAAAGAAACATCTAGAAAAGCAGTTAAAGAATTACATGAAATGGGAATTAAAACATTCTTGATTACAGGAGATAATGAAAGAACAGCAAAAGCAATTGCTTCCCAAGTCGGAATAAGAAATGTTTTTGCAAATGTTTTGCCTCAAGATAAAGCAAGATATGTTAAGGATTTACAGAAAAAGGGAAAAGTTGCAATGGTTGGCGATGGAATTAATGATGCTCCAGCTCTAGCTCAAGCAGATATTGGAATTGCAATGTCATCTGGAACAGATGTTGCTATAGAATCTGGAAATATTGTATTAATGAAAAATGATATTCAAGATGTTGTTCGTTCAATTAAGTTGAGTAGAAAAACATTAGCTAAGATAAAGCAAAACTTCTTCTGGGCATTATTTTATAATATTCTTGGCATCCCTATAGCAGCAGGAATTTTATATCCATCTACAGGTTGGTTATTATCTCCAATATTGGCTGGAGCTGCAATGGCATTTTCATCAGTTTCTGTTGTAACAAATTCTTTATTATTGAGAAGATATAAATTAAACTAAAAAGTGGTAACAAATAGATAGTTTTATAAACGGCTATTTTTAATACGATTAACGTGATATTAAATGGGCGGAACAGTAGGATTAACAATAAGAGAACCTAATGGAAAGGAACATAGAATGGCTCGTTGGACAAATATATTACCCTGGGCAATAAAGAATATAAGATTATTAAATAAAGATGAAAAACACCTTCAAGATGTTCTTAAACTATGGTATGAAATGAGAGATGATTATCTTAAGCATGAAAAAGATAAAAAATTTGAATTTAATATGACTGAATGTTATGCTCCTCATCCTTATCTTGCCCCAATTGATTATGGTTTGGTTGTAGTTGACATGGTTAACAATGAAATATTAGATTATCAAGGTTATACATCTCCAGATACCATAGATAAATCAAAAATTAAAAATGATATGTTAATTAATGAAACTGGAGCTGTAACACTTCTTCATATTGGTCCAGAAAATGAAAGATCAAAAGAATTAGGTAAAAACGCTTTTTACTTAGATAATGATGAATTAGATGCTGTAAGATTCAGAGAATTATTTGTAGCAGGAAAAATAACAACAGCCATAGATATGGATGATGAAAGTAAAACTATAGATTTAAGAGGAAAAAATTTAGATGATATAATAAATTTAGTTAAAAGAGGTAAATCATTTTTGACTTTCCCAGTAGACATGTCTCCATATAAATTAACAAAATATGAAGAGCATGATGCAGATGAAGCATTAAGGATGATAATAAGAATTAAAGAACTTGGATTTACCTTAAGCGATAAAGAAAAATTATTATGGAATGAATGGATAGAAGATCATCAAGAATAAAATGACAATAGACGATGCATTAAAAAATTTGAAAATAACGCCGGAAGAAAGAGAAAGAGCTAAGCTTGAAGAAGAAAAAAAATTACTTGAAGAAAAACTTAGATTGGAAAAAACAGAAGATGAAGTAAAGATAGAAGAATTAGAATCTAAAATACAAGTTCCTACTGGTGAACAAATACCTAAGTATTTACGAAGTGAATATAGAGTTAGAGATGGAAATCAAATGGTGTTGTATGTTGGTGAAGCAACAAACTTACACTACCTTAACAAATTCAGCATTCATGGAAACGTAAAACTTACAAGATATGATCAAATAGGTTATATAAGAAGTAGGTTAATAGTTACTAGAATATTTCCATTAAAATTAGAAATTAAAAAAATAGCTTCAGTAAAAAATAAAAGAGTTTGGTCCGTAGAATATCCAATTTCCGCCATGTTTAATTATCATGGAGAACCATTAAATTTTAAAGAATCTAGCGGATATAAACAAGATTTAGTAGGAACTGCCAAAATAGATAATTTAAGATTATCAGAAAAACTTCTTGACGAAGTTTTTAGACCAATAGATGAAAAAATAATTGAAATGTATAAACAAATTAATCAATAAAATGCCAAACGAAAATACACCATATCAAAGAATAAGAAATAATATTGGTAAACTCTTAATTGGAACAGGAGTTCTTGTAGGATTAAGTGTTCTCACTGAATTAGGTAAAGAAGTTTTTAATGGAGATATTGATGGATATCACGTTGTTTATGAAGAAGGAAGGTTTCACTATCCAATATTTAGTAAACCAGACAGCCATGATTTAGAACAAAATATAATGACTGTTACAAGAGGCGATACAACATACAAATTTATCGATAATCAAGGAGAGAAATATAAGATAAAACAAGCAAGGTTTGATATACATCTTCCCCATCCAAATAATGTAGACTATATAAATAGAGTTATAATAAAAGTAAATAACAGAAAAATTAGAGATATTAACTCTTTTGATAGGGGTTTTATTTCTTTAATCGGGGCAGAAACAGATGAAGAACTTACTAAACAGGCATCTGGAATCTATCATCAAATTAGGTTAAAAATTAGAGACCAAAGGTTAGCAGAAGATATACCACCCATATTCTTATTCTATGATCCTCAATTAAAAACATTAAAACC
>DATDYQ010000076.1:0-5115 GCA_035288965.1 Candidatus Nanoarchaeia archaeon | reverse complement strand
ACGAGCTGAACCTGCTCCACAACCACATACAGAGTTTACTATTACAAATATATTATCTTTGGTTTTTAGAGCTTTATCGACATCTTCAGGGGTTCTTAGATCTTGAATTCCATTAGAGGTTAATTCTTCCCTCATAGGGCTTGTCATATCTGGATCGTACATTGAAATTCTCATGATAAAGAATAAGTTTAAATGATTTATAAATGTTATTGATTTAGAAAGCTTTATATATTTTGTGTATATATGATATATAGGTGATGTATATGGTACAAGCTATGGTAAGAATAAAAGAAAGAACAAACAGGGTTTTAAATGTGCTAAAAGCCAAATATGATCTAAGAGATAAATCTGAAGCTATAGATATTATGGCTGAGCAATATGAAGAGAATATTTTAGAACCTGAATTAAGACCGGAATATATTAAAAAATTGGAAAAGATAAGAAAGGGCAAATATATTAAATATAATTCTATTGAAGAACTAAGAAAAGTAACTAAATGAAGTGATATGGATGTATAAATTTAAGATAAGTGAAAAACTTCAAGAGATATTGAAAAAACTAAGTAAAAGAAATAATAATCTATATGAACAAATATTAAATAAAATGGATGAAGTTGTAAATGGAAATAATATTGAACATTATAAAAATCTCAGATATGATATGAAAGACACAAAAAGAGTTCATATTAGCCACTTTGTTCTTGTCTTTCAATTTGATAAGAAAAATAATGAAATTAATTTTGACGATTTTGATCACCATGATAAGATTTACAAGTAGAAAAACTTATTAAAAAGAGATAATTACTAGTTTTATGATAAATCAGGAAATAGCGAAAATTTTGTATGAAATTTTTGTTTTTATGGACATGGATGATGTTCAATTTAAACCAAGAGCTTTTGAGAAAGCAGCATTAACAATAGAAGATATGAGTGAAGATTTAGGACAAATTTACAAAGAAAAAGGGATTAAAGGATTGATGGAAATCCCAACTATAGGAAGAGGAATTGCTAGTTATATTGAAGAATATATAAAAACGGGAAAAGTAAAAGAATATGAAAGATTAAAGAAGAAATTTCCTGTTGATTTAGAAAATTTAAAGAAAGTTGAAGGACTTGGACCAAAGGGAATTAAATTTTTATATAAAAAATTAAAGATAAGAAATTTACAAGAACTTGAGAAATATGCTAAAGCGGGAAAGTTAAGAAATTTTGAAGGCTGGGGAGAGAAAAAAGAGCAGAATATTTTGAAAGGTTTGGAGTTTATTAAATTAGGAAGTGGAAGACAGAGTTTAGGGAGTGTTTTGCCTTTAATTGAAGATATTAAAAAAAAATTAGAGAAATTGAAAGATGTTAAGAAAGTTGTTATTGCTGGATCAATTAGAAGATGGAAAGAAACAGTTGGAGATGCTGATATATTAGTTATAGCTGACAATTATAAGGAAATAATGGATTATTTTACTTCTATGCCTGAAATTGGAAAAGTTTATGGGAAAGGAGAAACAAAAAGTACGATAAAATTAAAGAGTGGAATGGACGTTGATTTGAGAATTGTTCCTGAAAAGAGTTATGGAGCTGCTTTGAACTATTTTACAGGAAGTAAGGAGCATAATGTTGCTTTAAGACAGATAGCTAAAGACAAAGGATTGAAGTTAAATGAGTGGGGATTGTTTAGAAAAGAGAAGTTTATTGGTGGAAGAACAGAAGAAGAATTGTATAAATTGCTTGGATTAAGATATATTGAGCCTGAGTTAAGAGAGAGTTTTGGGCAAGAGATAGAAGCTGCTAGAAATAATAAATTGCCAAATTTAGTTGAATTAAAAGATTTAAAAGGAGATTTACAAACACAAACTTCATGGACAGATGGAAGTAATTCTATAAAAGAGATGGCAGATTATGCTAAGAAGATTGGATTAAAATATATTGTTATTACAGATCATACTAAAGCTTTAGCTATGACAGGCGGTTTAAATGGAAAAAGAATATTAGAACAAGGTAAAGAAATTGATAAATTAAATAATGAAATGAAAGATTTTAAAATATTAAAAGGAACTGAATGTGATATATTGAAAAATGGGGATTTAGATATTGAAGATGATGTTTTAAAGAAGTTAGATGTTGTTGGAATAAGTGTTCATTCTTTATTTAATATGCCAAAAGAAGAGATGACTAAAAGAATATGCAAAGCAATGAGAAATGAAAATGCGGATATATTATTTCATCCAACTGGAAGAAGGATAAATATAAGAAAAGCATACGAAGTTGATATTGATGAAGTTATTAAGACAGCTAAGCAAACTAAGACAATATTGGAAATTGATGGAACTCCTGATAGATTAGATTTAAAGGAAGATCATATTAAGAAAGCTATTAAGAATAATGTTAAGTTATGTATTGATTCAGATTCTCATAATATAAAACAGTTTGATTTCTTGAAGTTTGGAATTGGAATAGCTAGAAGAGGGTGGAGTGAGAAGAAAGATATTATTAATACTTTAGATTATAGAGAGATGTTGAAGAATTTGAAATAAATAGATTTATAATTATTTTCTTATTATGATTATATATGTCAAGAGAGATTTTTGGGAATGGTGTAATAGATGAAGAAGATCCTAAATGTAGAGGGATAATATTGCATTATAGCAACATAGAAGAAAGAATATTTGATTTAAGATATGCAGGGAATTTATTTGGTGTGATTATAAGCGGGGCAACATTTGCAAAATCTTGTCATGACTTTAATTTTGATGGAAATAAAATAGCTGATAGATTAATGCATTTTGATAATATTTATCCATATTTTTATTATGGTGGGGCATTGGTGCTTGCTTTATCTTTTGGTATTCCAAGATACCTTGATCATAGAAATAAAAGAAATTTTGAAAGAGAATATGAAATGGAAATTGGAAGAAAACCAACATACCTAGATATCGAATTTTAAAAATTATCTTTTATTAGTAGTTACATATAGAAAGATTTATATAGTGTTATCTAGTTAATATTTAAAATGGGAACTATAGATGATGAATTAGCAAAATTACCAGATAGCAATCTTACACCTGAAGATATAGCTAAATATCAAGCTGAAAATACTGCACCGCCTGTTGATAATACTGTAGAAATAGACAATAAAAGAAATGAGATTATAGGAAAATATAGAAATAGAGATAAATGGATTAGAAGATACTTTAATTATTATATGGTTTTGGGAACAGCATTCCTAATAGGATCTGCAGTATTTTTCAATTATAAAAATAATAGCGGACATTATAGTAAATATCCAGAGGTTATAGAATATCTTAATATGAAAGAAACACTTTCTGATTTAGAATCTACAACAATCACTGTACCAAAATTACACTATATGCCAAACGACATTAAAGAAGATTTAAAAATTATTTATGAGGATAATGTTGGTGTAAGAAATGAAGCTTTAACAAGAACCAGACAAAAAATTAGGCAGGATATTGAAGTAAAAGAAAAAGAAGATGTTGTTGCGAAATATATAAACGAAATAAATGGACAAAATAAAAGATTAAGCAAACATCTTTTAATTGGTGCAAGTGTAATTTTTGGTGGTTTGATAATAGCAACCCTTCAAACAGCTAACAACATAAATAGAAACAAAAAATTGCGAAAACTGGAAGAATTAACACAACAATAGGATCTTAATAGTATGACAATAGATGATGCACTAAGGAATTTACCGAAAAGTAATCTTAAACCTGAAGATATAGCTAAATATCAAGCTGAGAATACAGCACTCCTTATAGATAAACAAAAAGAAATAGAAGACAGAAGAGCTGAGATAGAAAGAAAGTTTGAAGCACGTAGAAATTATATTTTTAGAAGAACTATGTTTGGATTAGTTGCAGGAGCTTTTTTAGCTATTGGTTCTGTGGGATCTAATTTGATTATTAAAAACCCTTATGAACAAAAACCAGAAGTTATTAGATATCATGAATTAAAAACTGAATTAACTCAGTTAGATTATCAAAGACCTACATTATATGGTTTAGATAGTTTAATAACAGGTATTTCTCAAAAACTTAACGTAGCTTTAAACAATAAAGAGAATAGTATAAAACAAGAATTGAGAACGCTAGAGATTAACCCAGAAGTTAAAGCTGAAAGAAAATATCGCCTAAATCAGGCGGTTTTAATGACGTTAGGTGGGTTGGGTGGAATTGTTATTATTGGATTCTCTGTTTATTATTCTATAAGAAAGGCAGATGAAATGTATGCTGATAGAGATAATGATCTAGGAGTTTTAGCTCAACAATCTTAAACTTATTTTATTAATTCTTGTATAATTCTTATCTGATTTATTGCTGTTTTAATGTTAACTTCAGCATCTTCTACTGATTTTTTAATATTTGATTGAGAAGTAAAATGAGAAGCTATATTCCTATCAAATTTTATTGCTTTTATTTTAGTAATATCACGTTCGTTAAGCAAGTTTTTTGACTTTAGTAAATCTAGACGTTCATCAAAGTTTATTTTTGATAATTCACGAGAATCTAGAGTTAAAATATTTTTATCTTTTAAAAATTTTAGATAATCATCAATAACTTGCTCTAGAGCTCTTGAAATCACTAAATTTGATGTTCTATAATAACCGAGAGAGAATAAATCTAGAGCTTCTTGGATATCATTTAAATATTTTTGATCTATATTTTTTAACTCATGGAAATTTTTCTCTTGTAATGGTTTTTCTATTAACGAAAATGAAGATAATGTTTTTTCTAGAGCATTATTAAGCTGCATTTCATATTTATTAAGTAAAATTGGAATTGTTTTTGGATCATTTCTTGATGGTACTTCTACAAGCAAATTATCTATTGAATCAGGATTAATTTTTACTATCAAAGGAAAATCAAGCTGTTTTAGAAGTTTATTGAATTTTTCTATATCTTGATTAGCTTTGTTTACAGAAGAATGTAGGGATTTAAGATGAGATGGAATTGAGGAGAAATTATAGATTGGAAGTTTCTCAGCTTTTTTTCCTTGTAATAAATTGCTTATTTCGTTTAATAAAGAATCTTTGAGATCTTCTAGAGATAATTTTAACTTTGCATGTTGAATTCCGAGATTGTAGATAAATGATAGATTTGGCATA
>DATDYQ010000075.1:0-16123 GCA_035288965.1 Candidatus Nanoarchaeia archaeon | reverse complement strand
CATTAGCAATTAAGAACTTTACTCTAGCTTTCTCAGCCATTCCAACTAATTCACGATCAACAAAGCCATCTATTACAATGGCGTTTATTCCTGAATTTAGAGAACGTAAAGTAACAGCTAATTCGCTCATTGGAACTTTTCCTAGAACATTACTATCTCTATCTAAGATATAAGCTCCACGAGTACCAAGTAAATCATCTAGCATTTGCTTGAATGTAGCTAATTCTTGAGCTGTTGCGGTAGTTCTTCTTTTGACAACCAATGGAGGTTGTTTAAGTCTTTCAGAATCAGATTCTGCTTTTGTCATAATCTCCATTCTTATCTGTTCAATTGCTATCTTTCCACGCAAAGCTTTAAGCAATTCTTTCTTAGTTATCTCTTCAACTTCTTTTCCATCAGGAGCTTTAACTACAAAGTCAATTTCAGCTGAATCTAATAATTCTCTAATAATTAGATCTCCGCCCCTATCTCCATCTACAAAAACAGTAATTGTTTTTCTTCTAGATAGTTCTTTTATAGTTTCAGGAACTGATGTTCCGTTCATTGCAATAACATTCTTAATACCATTTTTCAATAGATTAAGAACATCTGCTCTTCCTTCTACAATTATAATTTCCTCAGCTTCCTCTATTCCAGGACCAGCGGGAAGTCTATCTTTACCATATTCTGTTATTTCCATAACTCTGACAGATGCTGTAACTTCTTCTGTAATTTCCTGAGAATCAGGCAAGACGTTTTCAGTTAGATTCTTAAGCAATTCTTTAGCTCTTTCAATTACATAGCTTCTTTTAGAAATTCTAACATCTTCTATAGTTTCAACTTTAACTTTAGCATTACAAGGCCCTATTCTTTGAATAGTTTCTAAAGCAGCTCCTATAATAACGGTTTCAACTTTATCTAGAGAACTAGGTATAATGATGTAACCAGAGCTTTTTCCTGATTTTGTGTCTAGTTTTACTTCTATTCTTCCTATTCTACCATTACGCTGTAATTCCCTGAGCTCTAATTCTGCTCCAAGTAATCCCTCTGTCTGTCCAAATATTGCCCCAATAACGTCTGGACGGTCTACTATTCCGTCTATCTGTATTTGAGTATGAACTATATACTTTGCTGATACTGGGCTTATCTTTCCCATTTTCTTCACTTCCTATGTTATTTTTCATTTTGATCATATAAACCTCTAAGAATAAGACTATCTACTTTCGGTTTCTAAAATTAACCGATTCACCCTCTAAATTTAAAATAAAAGGTTTTTTTACCTGTGATATTATAAATGTGATGTTTTGTAGCCTTACTCTTACTTTTTAAGGTTATATTGCCCGTAACACTAACTCCCAAGCATCATAGCTTGAATTTTTCGTTAGCTCCGTTGAGTATTCTCGTGACGGGCCTATCAAATAGAAAGTAAAACTTGTATATAAATGTTTGTTTTTTTATATGTTGTAATATATATGTTGTAAAAGATAGATTTATATAGTTTTTGTTGTTTGTTTTAATAAAATGAATTTCAGAGAATTGTCATATAAAGTTCCACCAAAACTTCTGCAGATAGCAGGATTAGGTTATTTGATATATGGAATTGTTAGAAGAGATGGAAATGCAGTACAAATAGGTGTATATAGTGGGGCTATAGGAACGTTTCTTGATGATAGGTCAAGATATGTGAGTAATAGAATTAAGAAACTAGAAGATAAGATAACTCGATTAGAAAGAAGAGTTTAAGTCATTTTTCTTTTACCAAGTTTAAATAACTTTTAATTTCATCTTGTAAATCTTTTACATCTTCTTTAAGTTTTTTTTCGTATTTTGACATTTTGTCAGGCGTTACAAACTTATCATAAGCGCCGCGAACGAATTTTTTAGTTATACTACCAGACCATTCATCATCATAATCTTTTTCCATTGTGGCTTCTAGCTCAATTAAAACATTGCCTTGATACATCTTTTTGTTTTTTACAAGAACTTGCTTGGCTTTTACTTTTATATCGATATTAATGTGAAATTTAACGTACTCATCTACTTTCTTTTCAGGCTGCCATGATAATTTTAAAGATAGATTACCCGATTTATTTTCTTCTGCATGTTTTTTTTCAGTATTCCCGTAACCATTAGTTTTAAACCAGTCACGTAGAAATTTTAAGATATCATTAAGATCAAATACAGCATCTTGGCTGATCTCTATATTGCGCACCACAAAATCTTCTTCTGACATAAAAATTAAAAGAATAATGATTTAATAAAGTTAACGGTTATAGTTTATGGAAAGCAAGGTATTTTTTTACTTCATCTTGGAATTTATAGGTTTTTTCATAGATATTTTGCTTATAACCATCTATTCTGTCTTTAACAATGAAACTATCATATATTTTTTTAAGAAAACTATCCTTTTTCCATTTTCCAGACCTATTTCTTATTAACTTGGAACTAATTCTCATGTCAATTTCGCCTCTATCTATCTTAACTTTTTTGCTACCAACATTTACTTCAGCGTCCTTAACTCCGAAAATTAACATTGTTATTTCAATTTGATAAGCAAAATAATCTGAAACGTTTTTTTCGCATATCCAACGGATTTCATATTGTTTGCCTATTGGTTTAATGCGCTCTACGTATTTTACTTCCTTAAAATTTTTAGTTTCATCACCGAAACCTTCATAGTCGAACCACCATTTTAACTGACGATACATATCTCCCAAATCAAAAACACCTTTCCAGTTTAGATTGATACCTGGAACAATTGTTATTGCGTCTGCCTCTTTGTGCATGAAATAAAAATATACTAGATTATTAATAAATCTTTTGGCTCATTCATGAAGCAAGGATTTTGAGTAATTTACAAGTTCTTCTGTTTCATCATAAAGTTTTGCTGCATAATAGTTATTTATCTTATCTTTAAGAATAAATTTATTATAAATATTAAATAACTTTTTCTTTAGTTTTTTATCTTGAAATTGATCTTTCCAATCTAGAATTAAGAAAGAATTTACAGTTATTCTAAGATTTCCCTTTAGATTACTTGATTCTTCGGTATATTTTTCCAGATCCATTAAGATTACAATAAGGAATTTAACGTAGTCATCTAGTTTTCTTTCACCTTCCCAATTTAATTTAATTTCTCGTCCCCAACCACCCTTCTCTTTATTTTTTGTAAATTTTTCTTGGAAGTTATAATGTCTTTTTATAAACCATGCATGCAGTTTTTTATAGAAATCTTCGAAATTAAATGATATTTCTTGACTGGTGATTCTTAAACCACCACCAGGTGTGATTTTAATCTTTTCAGGCATTAATGATAAAATATGATGTTTGTTAATAAATGTTTTGGTTAGTAAGGTTTATAAATTAGTATAATTATATGTTTTAAACTGAAGTGGAAATAGTAAACTATGATGGACATTATAAGGGAACACTTTTGGATTATTCTACATTAGGTGTTGTTATAGGATCTGGGTCGGAAGATGGAAGTGAAAAAATAAACATCGAAATATCAAAAAAGAATGGTACAAATAAATTAGAGAAGATTAGTGTGGAAGCTGAGGTTTGTTGTAATAAAAATTTAACAAGACTAATAAAGAATCTCCACGATTATAGGGGTCTTGAGGTAGAATTTGATATTATTAACGGGAAATATAATTTTAATTTTTAACCTTTACAAGACTCACAAAGCCATCTTTTTTTAACTTTATATAATGGACCTTCTGAACCGCAATTTTCACATCTTCCATGAGTTATTTTAACAGGCTTTCTTTGCTCTTCTTTTAAGATTTCTAATCTTCTTGAGAAAATTTCAAACATTGCTGGCTCTATTTTTACTATATCTTTAACTGTGATAAAACCAAGTAATCTTTTTCCGTCTACAACTGGCAATTTTCTTATCTCTTCATTATTCATGACAAGTAAAGCATCATAAATATCAATGTTTGGCGGAACTGTTACTAATGTTTTTGTCATTACATCTTTAGCTTTTATATCCTTTGGAATTAAACCTTTAGCTACAACTCTTTCAACTATATCTTTTTCTGAAATAATTCCAACTAAATTCCCCTTATCTTGTACTATTACTGAACCAACACCTTCCTTTAACATTCTCTTTGATATTTCTTGTAAACTTTCTTCGGGCGTGGCTGTGATCGGCTTTGTTGTCATTGCATCGCGAACTGAAATGCCTGTTTTCATAATATGGGATAATGTAAATAACTTAATAAATGATTCGGTTGAAGAAAATAAGCTATTTAATATACAAATTAATAAAAGGTTAGTTATTATATAGTTATTAAAATTAGATATAAGAAAAGCTAACGAATATCATCTAATCTTTCTGCTCTTCTTACTAAATGCTTATATGCTGATACTGGCTCGTTATAGAGGTTTTTTGTTCCGTTTATTATTGCTAAACTTATATTTGTTGTTAATAAATTTCCTAGAAAACCACCATTTCTGCCACCAATTACCTGGGCGAATACAGCAGTATTAAGACCCAATAGGAAAAACATTAAATAAATTTCTTTTCTCCTTCTAAACTCAGCTTCGATTCTTGTACTGGTTAAGGAATAAATCTCTGAATCATCTAATGGATGACTCAAATAATTAAGGTCTTTTTTTCTTACTTTTAATTCTGCTATTAAAGCCCTATTTATTGATAAGAAAGATCCTTCTGGTATTCTTTTAACTTCTTTTTCTATTTCAGATAATTCTTTATTTTCACTTTCTGTAGCGATATTTGCTGGGTAATTTAGAGTTCCAATTAATCTATTGCTAAGTTCATCGTGATTTGAATTTATTTCCGGACCATTCTTTAGGGTATCAAAAAAAAGTTTCCAATATTTTGGTTGGATTGTTTTTAAAAAAGTTTTAGTACCATTTACATTTAAGTAGAATGGAAATAGTTCTTCTAATTGTTTTGTGTAAGTGTTTACCATGTTAATTTTACCACTAAATAGTTTATAAGGTTTTCTGTGTACAAAACAAAGGTTTAAATAATTTTAGATTAGCATAAGCATATGATAGAATTACTTAATAATAAAAATGTATTGCTTGGCATTATATTAGCTATAATTTTATACCTTTTATTATTCGGAAAAAATAAGAAAAATATTCAATTTGAGAAAGAATATAATGAGATATTAAGTTCAGAGAAATATAAAGTAAAAAGGCAGTATGAGAAATAGTAAAGCTTATAAATAACCATTTTACAATATTTTTGTTGATATTTCTAAAGTAAGGTGTTCAAAGTATTGATAAGGAGAAATAAAAATGGCACAAAACCAACAACCAATTTTCATCTTAAGCGAAGGTAGTCAAAGAACTACTGGAAAAGATGCACAAAGAAATAATATAATGGCAGCTAGATTAGTTGCTGAAACTGTTAGAACAACCCTTGGACCTAAAGGAATGGACAAGATGCTAGTTGATAGCTTAGGAGATGTTGTTGTTACAAATGACGGAGTTACAATTCTAGATCAAATGCAGATTGAACATCCAGCTGCTAAGATGATAGTTGAGGTAGCTAAAACTCAGGAAGATGAGGTCGGAGACGGAACTACAACTGCTGTAGTAATTGCAGGAGAATTATTGAAAAATGCTGAAAATTTACTTGATCAAAATATTCATCCCACAATAATTGCTAGAGGTTACAGACAAGCGGCAGATGAAGCTATAAAGATATTAAATAAAATTGCTGAAAATATTAATGAAAATGATATTGAATTATTAAAAAATATTGCAATAACAGCAATGACTGGAAAGGGAGCAGAAGCTAATAAAGAAAAATTAGCTGATATTTGCGTTAAAGCTATTAAGCAAGTTATGGAAAAAAACAATAACGAATTAGTAATTGATATGAATAGCATTAAATTAGAAAAGAAAATGGGCGGCGGAACAGAAGATTCTGAATTGGTACAAGGAATTTTAATTGATAAAGAAAGAGTTCATTCTGGAATGCCAAAAACAGTAAAAAATGCTAAAATTTTATTATTAGATTCTGCATTAGAAATTAAAAATACAGAAACAGATGCTAAAATACAGATAAATGATCCAATGCAATTACAAGCTTTTGTTGATCAAGAAGAAAAAATGTTAAAGAACATGGTTGATAAAGTGATAAAGACAGGAGCTAATGTTGTTATTTGTCAAAAAGGAATTGATGATATTGCTCAACATTATCTAGCAAAACAAGGAATTTATGCTGTAAGAAGAGTTAAGAAAGAAGATATGGATAATTTGGCAAGAGCAACTGGAGCTGCTTTAACCACTAATTTAAATGATATAAGCCAATTAGATTTAGGAAATGCTGGAATTGTTGAAGAACAAAGAATCGGAGACGAATCAATGACTTATGTTAGAGAATGCAAAAATCCAAAAGCTGTCACAATATTATTAAGAGGCGGAACAAAACATGTTATTGATGAAATTGAAAGAGCAATGAAAGATGCTTTGGGAGATATATCAGCTGCTTTAAAAGTTGGAAAAGTTGTAGCTGGCGGTGGAGCTCCTGAAATTGAAGTTGCTAGAGGATTAAAACAATTTGCCAATAAACTTTCAGGAAGAGAACAACTAGCTGTAAATGCTTTTGCAGATGCTTTTGAAGTTATACCAAAAACATTAGCGGAAAATGCAGGACTTGACCCTATTGATATGTTAACACAATTAAAAATGGAACATGACAAAGGAAGCAAATGGGCTGGATTGGATGTTTTCAGCGGAAAAGTAATTGATAATTGGAAAGCTGGAGTTATTGAACCATTAAAAATTAAAACTCAAGCAACAAAATCAGCGAGCGAAGTTACTGAATTAATATTAAGAATTGATGATGTTATTGCTGCAGGTAATTTGTCTGGAAGTCATGGAGGAATGCCACCTGGCGGAATGGGCGGAATGCCTGGAATGGGTGGAATGGAATAGTTATAAGATGGATAATATATTTGAAAAAATTACGGTGTATATGTATGCTGCACCCTTTTCTAATATACTTTCTTTACCGATAGTTGCTTTTGGGATTGAAAACATAACTCGACAGCAATGGGGATTGGCGCTATGGGACTTTTTTGTTGTTGGACTAAATCAAGTAAATTCTTTGAAAAATTATGAGAGGCATATGAGCATAGATAGAAATTTTAGAGATTTTGGATTTGATGAGAATCTAATAAGACCTTATGTAAGATCAAAAACTGGCGGAAGAAAACTTGCAAGAATTGTCTGCAATAAATACGGATTTAAAGATAAATTAGAGATGATGATTAATAATTATAATAGTGATCAAGCTTCTTCTGAAGATATGAATTAAATATCTTGTCGATAAGAATGAAATAATTCAATTGCTCTTTTATATGTTGGAGAATGTTGCATTATTGAATCTCTGAAATTTAATACTGCACCTTTAGATATTGCTTCATTAACTTCTTGAGTAACATAAATCATAATCTGCTCTTCTAAATCTCTTGTTATTTGAGTAGCTATTTTACTCTTTTTACCCCAAAGACCAGGTCTTACTTTCAATACTAGATCTCCATAAAATCCAATTAATTCATCTTTAGAAAAATCATTTCTATATGTATTTTGTAACTCTTTAAATCTGGCATTTGTTCTTTTTATGGCCTTGTAAACTTTTATAGTTCCATCTGTTACAATTCCTGCTACACATAATCCTGTAATGCCAAGTGGCACCCAGAAAGGTATATCTTTAACAATATCGTTTATAGTCATAATCTTCGTAATTTTTTAGTAGTATTAAATCTTTTGGTATTATATTTTAAAAAATTTATTAATAAAAAAGGTAATTTTTTAATCTGAGATAAAACTTATTGCTGAATAAATTCTATCTTGCCAAGGTGTTTTACTCCACATTTCTTTTGTGGGTTTTACTCCAAATTCTTTTAAAGTTTTATTAATGAGTTTACGTTTTTTTCTATTATATTTTGCTTGATTACTAAAATAAGCTCGCGATTCTTTTCCACAATTAAATCCATCTCCAACGGCACTTAAAAGATTAGCTAAAATAACTCCAGCGCCTGTAAAGTAGGGAGAGGTATTAAAATTTAATACAACATCAATTCCTTTTCCTAGAAGACCAACTAAACCACCCATATGAACCGTGGCTGAAGAAATATGTGTACCCTTTGCTTCATCTATCAATCTTGTAGTCGCTCCTACACCTGCTGCAATTAATGAACCATTTGAACCTAGATTTAAAAGATAATCACCAACAAGATATGCTATTCCAGCATTAAAAGCAACCCTAGGAATACTACCCAATGCATAGGGTATTAATGGATTATGATCTTCTTCTTTACATGTAAGAGTTAAATAATCTCGTAAAATGCTTCTGTAAAATAATTTTGTTTCCTCTCGTGATTTGAATACAGTTTGAGTGGAATCACCATCTTCATTATGTTTAAGTATTGTATAATAACGTTGCATTCTATTTAATTCTTTTTCTAATTGATGATTAGTAAGTGATGTTCTAGAACGATAACGTAAATTATGAGTATGGCCGTCTAACACAGTTTTTATTTCTTCTAATTCTCCTGCATTATTTGGCATTAAATGGATCTCTTTCATAAATTTGTGATCGATTAACAGTTTATAAAGCTTTTGTTTTGTAACTACTTTTAAGTTATATCTAATTAAGCTTATAGTAAATATATTTTCTTCTATATAATGTGTAACTCCAAAGTTAAACAGCCTCATTTTTAACCTTTTATTTTATTATCTAAGATATGAGTGGTGACAAGCTAAAAAGAGCTATCAATCTTTATGGAAGTATTTTATTATCATTAGCTATGCTTGGATGTAGTGGAAAGAAATCTACAATTCCAGAAGTTAAAAATGAAAAAACAGTTACTATTGGGGTTAATGGCGGAAGTGTAGAGTTAGATGGAATGAAATTAGATTTTAGAAAAAATTGTTTTAGTGAAGATACAGAAGTAATAATAAGAAAAGTTAATCCAAATATTAATGCTGAGTATAAAGATGCTAAATCATTAGAAATAAAATTAGAGAATGCTGCTAAGGATACAATATTTGTAAGTTCTAATAATGATGGAATAGGAATTTATGAAAGAGACGGAACAAAACATATTACTGGCTCAAGAATCGGAATATCACCAAGAAATCAAGTTACAGGATTAGAAGATTTAACAACGGCTTCTATAATAAACGGAAAGAAGAATGAATACAAAATAATTTTTGATAGATATGACGGAAATTCTAAGAAACCAATTGTTGTTTTTATTCATGGACTAAATAGTAATTCTAGAACTTTTGATTTTTTAAGAGAAGGGATACCAAATGATTATGATATTGTAAGTGTAGAATATGATTTTGAAGAAAGCACTGAGATAAGTGTTGAGAAAATAAAAAGTTTTTTAGCTACTCTTTCAACAGATAGAGAAATTTATGAAATAGATCATAGTAAAGGATGCGAAGTTGGTTTGGATTTGGCATTAAATGATAAAAGAATAAAGAAAATAATACAATTAGGTCCACCAAACAGAGGATTTTTAACAAAAGACGAAAGTTTAAACAAAAGTTTAGAGGCTTTAGTTAATTCTGAGATGTTAGAAAATTTACTTAATTTGGGAGCTTTTGGAGTTGTTATTCCAACCAAACTAATTAATCAAGGAACTAAAGATATGGTTGTTAATAGTCCTTATATGAAACATTTAAATCAGGCTTATGATATGGGTAATATTAATTTATTAATTTTAGGCGGGGAATATAATTCTGGAAATCTTGATTCAATATTAGAGAGACCACATGATGGATTATTATCTTGGATAACATCTAATTTTAATTTATTTCCAAGCAGTGTTTTACATCCAAGATTTTCTAGTATATCTTCAATATTACAACACTCGAGTCATGGGTCTATAGTAAGAGAACAACAAACTCTAGATAAGATACTGGAATTTTTAGAAAAAGAGACTTTAGATATTATAACACCAGAATATGTATTACAATGGGGAAGCAATGGAAATGCGAATGGACAGTTTAAAAAACCATTTGGGATTGAAGTTGATGATCTGGGAAATGTTTATGTTACAGATTCTGAAACTAATAGAATTCAAAAATTTACAAGCGATGGAAGATTTATCAGCAAATTTTCTTTAAGTAGCCAATACCTTTCAAAAATGCCTGTTGGAATAGAAGCAGATAATAACAATAATATTTATGTTATAGACAAAATTGGGGATCATGTAAATAAATTTGATAATGATGGCAATCAGGTTGGGGGATGGGGTTCTCATGGTTTAGCAGAAGGTTATTTTTTTGATCCTTGGGGAATAGCAGTTAATGAAAATGATGAGGTATATGTAGCAGATGCTTTGAACAACAGAATTCAAAAATTTACAAGCGATGGAAGATTTATCACACAATGGGGAGCAAAAGGACCATTTAATGTAGGGGGAAGTGGCGATGGGGAATTAAGATTTCCAAGTGGGATTGCTTTTGATAATGTGGGAAATGTTTATGTTACAGATCATAATAGTAGAGTACAAGTATTTGATAATAATGGAAAATTTTTAAGAAAATTTGCATCACCTGGCAGCGGAGATGGACAGTTATTTAGACCATTGGGAATTGCCATGGATGGTAATGGGAAGATTTACGTAGCCGATACAGAAAATAACCGTATAGAAATTTTTAATAATGATGGAAGTTTTATTACTAAATTTGGATCTTATGGATCAGATAATGGACAATTTGCCAATCCGGCAGATATTGCTTTAGATAGAGATGGCAATATTTATGTATTGGATACGAATAATTCCCGTGTTCAGAAATTTGGATATAAACAATGAAAATCTTTATAAATCTAAAACTTAACTAATAATCATGCTTAAAACTAAGATAGATAAGAATGATGTTATTGATATAATAAATCAGATAGATCCTTTGATAAATGATGGAAAATATGAAGATGCTGTCAAACTTTTTGCTGAACTAGATTTATCATTTGGAAAATTAAATGAAAGTGATAAAAAGGAATTAAATAAAGCTTTTGAAGACGAAAAAAAGTTATTATTGGTTTATTATAAGATATTTGAAGGAGAAAGTTTAATGAAATTCGGAGATATAAGAAGAATAAAAGATGTTGTTCATGATTTAGATTACATGAAAGGAGAGTATAGAGAATTATTAACGGAAAAACAAAAATTGTTAGATCACTTAGAACAGAGCAAGAAAGCATTTTTAGAATTTTATGATTATGCTAACTCAAGAAGAAAATTTTATGTTAAAATGATGGAATTACACAGTTTAATTGCGGAAAACAAAATCGGAGAAGCTAAAAGATTATATAGAAAATTAATAAGGGATTATAATGTTATTGTGAATTACCTTGAATATCACAAAAGAAAAGAAATTTATAATGAGTTAATGGAGATTTATAGAGATATAACTACAAAAAATTATAAAACTGAGGTTTATAAAACTGTTTTAAAACCTATTAAAATAGAAAGAAAAGAGATAAAGAAGGATAAAGTTGAAAACATCAAACCAATATATTATGATCCTTACAGAGAAGTTAGAGATTTGATAAGCAATAATGATTTGGAAAATGCAAATAAACTATTAAAAACTCTTTAAATTTGAATTCAAAAGGTTTAAAAGGACTTTTTCTTGCTAAAATTTATGTTTAAATTTTTAAAAGATAAATTAAAAGGAGCCATTGAGAAATTTACTAAAAAGGTAGGGGAAGAGGTTCCTGAGAAAGAAGTAGAGATAGTTAAAGAGGAGATTAAGGAAGAAGTAATTAAAGAAAAACCCAAGAAAGAGAAAAAGGTTAAAGAGAAAAAAGAAAAGATAAAAGCGGCTAAAAAAGAGAAAGCTAAAGAAAAAAAACCTAAAGAAGAGATAATAGAAGAAGTTAAACCTGAAGTTAAAGAGGAGATTAAGGAAGAAATAATACCAATTATTGAAACTAAAGAAGAAAAGAAAAGTTTCTTTGGCATTTTTAAGAAAAAACCTAAAGAAGAAAAAGAAGAAAGTATAGAACCAGTTATTGAAATAAAAGAAGAAAAAAAGAAAGGATTTTTCGAACAAGTTAAAGAAAAAATAACAACTAAAGTTATTAATGAAAAACAATTTGATGAAATGTTTTGGGATTTAGAAATGGCATTATTAGAGAATAATGTTGCTGTAGAGGTTATAGAAAAAATTAAAGATGATTTAAAGAAAGATATTACAAATAAACCTATAAAGAGAAATGAAGTTGAGAAAGAAATCACTGAAAGTTTAAAAAAATCAATTGAAGATTTATTTAATGTTAGTCCTATAAATTTATTAAGTGAAGTTAAAAGTAAACAGGAAAAACCTTATATTATTGTTTTTGTTGGAATTAATGGAAGTGGAAAGACAACAACTATAGCTAAAGTTGCTCATTTTTTACAGAAAAATGATTTGAAAGTTGTTTTGGCTGCTGCAGACACATTCAGAGCTGCCGCAATTCAACAATTAGAAGAGCATGGAGAGAAGTTAGGAATAAAAGTTATAAAACATGATTATGGAAGTGATCCTGCTGCCGTTGCTTTTGATGCTATAAAACATGCTAAAGCTAAAAATTTAGATGTTGTTCTAATAGACACAGCTGGAAGATTACATTCAAATACTAATTTAGTTGATGAGATGAAAAAAATAGTTAGAGTAACACATCCTGATTTAAAAATATTTGTAGGAGAAAGTATAACTGGAAATGATGTTGTAACTCAGTCAGATGAATTTAATCAAGCAATAGGAATTGACGGCATTATTTTGACTAAAAGCGATGTTGATGAAAAAGGTGGTGCTATAATTTCTGTTTCTTACGTAACACAAAGGCCAATAATGTTTTTAGGTTGTGGTCAGCTCCTTGAGGATCTTAAACCATTTGATAAGGATGAAGTAGTAAAAAACCTAGGGCTTTAGTTTTAATTATCTTTTAAGAAAACAATTATAAATAGATAGTATTTCTAATTTATTATGTCAGAAGAGGTGTTATTAAATAGAAATATCAAGATTGCTTACGTACAAGCATTTCTTTCTCAAATGGCTTTTTTCTTGCCTGTTGTTACCTTATTTTTTAATGATATTGTTAAGTCAATAACGTTAGTTGGTTTACTTTTTAGTATACAAGCAATAGTTATGATCATCTTTGAAGTTCCAACTGGTGCACTCGCAGATTTATTTGGAAAGAAGAATATGCTTGTGATAGCAGGATTTTTTACAGTTGTTGCGTTTACATTATTAGCATTTTCAACAAACTTTTATATGCTGGTATTATTCTCTATTATTTTTGCATTTAAAAATACCCTTACCAGCGGAACTCAAGAGGCAGTAATATATGACTCACTAAAAGAATTAAAAAGAGAAAATGAATATAAGAAGTTACTTGGCCGTTGGAATGTTTTAGCAATGATCGGAGCAACAATAGGCGGTGTTGCTGGTGGTTTTATGGCAAGCAAGTTTATCCGATTACCATTTTTATTGTCTATTCCATTAGCTGTAATCTATCTAATTCTTTTTATTTTAACAATAGAACCAGAATACAAAAAACAGCAACATAATAATGTTTTCAAGCAGATGCATAGTTCTGTAAAGATATTAATTTCGAATAAACAGCTTTTATTACTTTCTTTATATGGTTTGTTTTCATTTGGTATTGCCGAATCTTCTTATCATTTAACACAAATCTTTTATGATTTTGTAAAGTTGCCTGTTGCTTATTTTGGAATAGTTGCAGCATTTGGAGCTTTTATGGGAGCATTTGGTTCTTTATTGTCATATAAATTATCTAATAAATTTGGAGATAATAAAACTTTAATTGTTTCTAAAATATTAGATGGAATTATGTTAGTTTTAGCTACGATATTTTTAGGATATGTAGGTATTATCTTTATGATTATTTTAGCTTTTTTTAGAGCTATAGGTTCTCCTATAGTATCTCATTTATTAAATAAACAAATAGAATCAAAAAATAGAGCCACAATTCTTTCAATAAACTCTTTATTAATGAATATTGGATATGTTATATTTGCACCTTTAATTGGATATTTTGCAGACATTTATACTATTGCTACATCTTTTAAAATTTCAGGATTTATGTTAATATCAACTGTTATTTTATTGTTTTTTATTAAAAATAAATAGTGTAGAAATTGGACAGGGTTATGATGATTTAAAAGAGTTTGATAAAGAAGAGATTGTTAAAAGTTTAGGATTATGACATTAAATAATTTTATAAGTTTTATCTTATTATTATTAATATGACTAATAATCTAAGGGGAAATATTGTAGCTAACAAAAGGTTTAGATATAATCAAGATTTGGTTGATTTAGCAGTAATCTATTTCATGGAACGTTATTATTATCAATATTCTTCAAAACATAAAATTGCGAAAGGTACAAGATATAGTTATGAAACAGATCATGGTAAACCAAGACAACCTTATATTTGGGTACCTTATCTTGGTTGGGCAAAAGATAAAAATGAATTAATTCGCGTTATTAATCTTACAAAAATATATGAATTTCCTGAAGAACATGAAAACCTTTCAGCTTTAGTTATAGTTGAGAGCGAAGGTAATGTTACCATCTCAAATAGAAAGAAAATGCAAGATTTAGAGGAAATTTATAATGTTACTAAAAGCTTATGCAAGTTATTAAGACAAAGACTTCAAAATCGAGATATTAATTATTTATTCAATGATGAAAAAGGATTATATTTACCAAAGGATATTAAAAAAAGAATAAAAGAGGCCGAATCTAAATAGAAAATTGTTAAATAGAGTTATAAATAACTTTATAAATAAGCAATTTAGGCTATTTTAAGTATTTTATGATAAACGGAGGGATTTAAAATGACTGAAGGACGTTGTATGCGCTGTAAGCAACAAAGAGAAATGAAGAATGAAAAAGAAGTTATTATGAAAAATGGTATGAAAGCTATGTCAGGATTATGTAGCAAATGTGATACTAAAATGTTCAAAATTATTGGTAAGAAGTAATTCTTCTATTCTTTTATTATTCATAACCAGGGATTGCGAATCTAGATCTTCTTACAATCCAATCTTGTCTTAAAATAGCAACTCTGAACATATCATGATACTTTTCATTATGAAAGTATTCTTGACGAAGCAACCCCTCCTGCTTAAAAAAGAAATTATCAGTAATATGTTTCATTTTTGTATTTGTAGTGTAAAAAATTGCCCAAATTTTATTTAATTCTAAATCATTAAAAGCTATTTCTAAGATATTTCTAATAGACAACATTGCATAGCCTTTATTTTGATGTTCTTTTTTTATTATTAATCCAAGTCTTCCGGTTCTAGCTGGCCAATAGATGTTATTAATTCCAATTTGACCAATATATTCTTGTTTTTCATTTTCTATTGAGAAAACTTTATCCTTTTCTGAAACCAACATTAATTCTAAAAATTCTCTTTCTTGTTTTCTTGTAATTTCCTGATTAAATTTTGCTAAATTTTTAGTAACCTCAGGATCATTTATCCATGTCATTAAATTATCTAAGTCATCTAAGGACAATGGTCTTAAGTGAATTTTACGTTCTACCATAACTTTTAAAGAAAATCATCTATTTATAAATGTTACTTTTTAAAAGTGGTTAATGTAGGAAGATTTATAAATAGGGATTTTTAACATTTTCAATATAACTGGAGAATAAGATGAAAACACTTACATTACAAGAAAGAATAGAAAATATTTTTCCTAAAGAATTACCAGAGAGATTTAATGATATTATTCCATATAAAGAGGGAGATACATATTTAATTAACGGAGAGATAAGAAGAGCTGAAAGAACTTCTCCTGT
Source organism: Candidatus Nanoarchaeia archaeon (assembly GCA_035288965.1). Taxonomy (GTDB): domain Archaea; phylum Nanobdellota; class Nanobdellia; order SCGC-AAA011-G17; family JAGVZF01; genus DATDYQ01. Next base: position 318 of record DATDYQ010000075.1, on the reverse strand, counting down.
TTATTCTAGCGTTTGTTTAATGAGAGATGGAAAACCAGAAAGAGAATTTTTAGGAAATTATCCGATGTTAACAGGCGAAGAATCAATGAATGCTTTAGATGCTGCTGTAAGAGCTTATGATAATGGAAATGGTATATGGCCATCTATGACGATTAGAGATAGAATGATTGCCTTAAGTAATTTCGTTGATAAAATGAAAAAACAAAGAGAGAATGTTGTTAAATTAGAGATGCTTGAAATTGGAAAAAACAAAAGAGAAACTGAAGCTGAATTTGATAGAACTGTAAAATATATTGAAGATACTATTGATGAAATGAG
>DATDYQ010000074.1:0-2957 GCA_035288965.1 Candidatus Nanoarchaeia archaeon | reverse complement strand
CATCTATTGAAACATTTATTATTGTGTCATTTCCATCTGTAAAATTATAATAGAATATTAATCTGTCATTATCGTAATCTGAAAAGTAATCAAGCAAATGAATGTTATTATTAATTGTGTTTTGTGCCCATGTTTGATTTAATATACTTCCTGAGAATACTGGAGCCAAATTTGTGTTAAGTATCGTAACATTCCATGTTTCATTATCATTTATTGAACCAGTGTCATAAATATCCAGTTTTAGTTCAACTGTTTTATTGAATGTTCCGTTTGATTGATCAAAACTTGGATTAAATGTAAAATTTCCGTTCCATTCTATTCCTGTTTTATATCCCGTTAAAGTTTTATTAATAATATCATTTATGCTCCATACATCTGCAACTACTTCTGATGGATCTACTGAAAAGTCTGGATCAGAGACAGTATAATTAAAAAATTGAGATAGATTTTCATAAACAAATATTGTTTCATTATTTAATGGAAAGATTAATGTGATGTTTGGATTATCGTTTACATTTGTTATTTGAAATGTAACTGTTTGTGATATTACTGCCCCTTGCGAATCTGTCACGTTAAATTGAATTTGATGATTACCGACATTTACATTTAATGGTGTAAATGAAATTTCTCCTGTTGCTGGATTAATTACAAACATATCAGAATTTTCTGAATAGGTTATTATGTCTGTGCCCGGTGGATTATTATCTATATCTGAACCTACCAAAAAACTATTGTAAAGCATATCTTGGGTTGCTGTTAAAGATGGAAGTGAATCTATTTGTGGAGGATTATTTGAAGCTATGTTTAAGGTAACTAATTTCGAATCGCATCTTATTTGGGAAAATGGACAAGTTAGTGTTGGAATTAATGGAGAGTTATCGCAAGTTGAAATATTAATCATATAAGAGCCTGATTGGGCTGGAGATGGTGTAAATGAAATTTCTCCTGTTGCTGGATTAATATCAAATAATAAAGTGTCATCCGAATATGTTAATGTATCAAATTCTGGATCTGTAGCTGTTACTTGATAACTGAATGGAACATGTTGCGAAGCTTGTGGAAATGTTATTGCATCTAAAACTGGTTGTTGATTAACTTCGGTTATTATAAAACCCCAGATGTATAAATCTCCCTCTTGACCTGGATCTTTTACGACTAAAGCAACTGATTTATCTTCTGGACGATAATCACCTACTTGTGCTTTTGTTGGGGTAAATGTTATCTGACCCGAGTTAGGATCAATATCAAATAAATTTGTTGTATCTGAGAAATATAATGGATCAATTTCAGGATCTGTTGCATCAACATCATAATTATAAGTTATCCCTTCACATAATTCGGCATCTGTAGGTAATGTTCCTGGAACAAAACTTGGGGGTGAAGGAGATCTGAAAATTTTTTGTGTTCTTATATCTTTTAAAAAAGGAAATGCTTTGTTTATTATTGAGGTTGATTGATTTTCTGTTAATATTGGGGTTGTTAAATAAATTAATGTGATTACTAAAAAGATAATGATAATTGGAAGAATTAAAGATTTAAATCTATTTTTATGACTATTCAACACTCTTTTTTTATTTACCATCCAACAACTATAAAGATGTTAGATAAGAGACTTATAAAGATTTCTATCAGGGTTGTTGTGTTGGAAATATGTACTAATTCTAATTATTTATTTACCGCTTATTTTTTCATAAGCCTTTCTAAACAAAGGTAAAAAATTTTTCGTTTTTGTCTTTTCAGGATCAATATAATATCTAGCTTGTTTCCATTCATCTAAATATTTTGTCATCTTAATATGCACTTTTTTTGCTTCTTTTTCTCCTAATCTAAAGGAAAATGCAAAAGTTTTACCACCCACCCAGTCAATACTAAATGCATTGAAAAAACCCGCCTTAAACCCACAATAATATTTAGTGAATTTTCTTTCTAAAGACCAACCTTGTTTTTTTATAATTGATTGAACTTCATTAGAATATCTCATAAATTCTTTTACGCTATTTTTATTATATCCTTCTTTTATATAAAATTCTTCGTTATATTCTTCTAATCCTCTTGTGATGGTATGTTTAGTTTTATTTTCCAACTCTAACTTATTAACCAATAAAATTTGATTATTACCTTCTGCCCACCTTTTTATTTCTATTAAATCAACAGGGTAGCTAATTTTATTAGTAATATCTAATGTAGATTTATGTATATTTGGAGCAATGATTATTATCCTAACCTGAAAATTATCCCATTCTATAGAAATATCTTCAGGTTTATTTTCACATTCTAACCAAAGCGATTTGATTGAATCCGGATTTTGTTCTGCCCAAAATGCATAATCCAAAACTTGAGGAATAATACTTTGATTAACATTAACATTTTTCATTTCAATTATACATACATTTCCTTCATTGTCTATTCCTATTATGTCAGGTATACTAGATTTATTCCCCCCCCTTATTTGTCTTTTAATAAGACATATATCTTGAAACAGCTCTTTTGTTCCGAATACCATCTTTTCGAATTCTTCTTCAGTTTTGAAGGGTGTTTCTAAAAGGTTTTTAGTTTTATTTTTAGTTTTCCAAAATAGATTTGTTACCATTATATACCTCTTTTTTAAATATGAAATTCTATGTAACTATATAAATTTTTCTTTTTAAAAATAAGAATATAATCAAACCAGATTAAATCAAAAATTCAATTAAATAAGTTACCTAAGAATATTAATATTAAAAAATTTAAATTATGATTATTTAGTAGTATAATAAATTTATATATTGTTATTGAATAAAAATATCGATGGAAGGAAAAATTGATCCAAAGAAAATTTTGCAGTATCATGCTGTTTTGTTATCTGTAAGAAAAGAGATAGGGAAAATTATAGTTGGACAAGATTCTGCAATAACGGCCTTAATTGTTGGGTTATTGGCTAATGGTCATATGTTAGTTGAGGGTATTCCGGGAATTGC
>DATDYQ010000073.1:0-6729 GCA_035288965.1 Candidatus Nanoarchaeia archaeon | reverse complement strand
ATCTGATGATTTTTTACTTCCAAATCCTAGCTGTTTTTTAACAAACATGAATCCAGCTGATTTGTATGTCCACATGAATTTTGCTAAATCAACAAATCTATAATTTTTATAATATAATTTTAAATAACCAAGGGCTTGCATCATTTCCATTTCTTTTCTAGTAAAGTTTTGCATTTCAAGAGCATTTCCTATTTGTTTATTATAATCTTCCCAATCAGTTGATAATAATCTGTAATTTGCTTCTCCTTTTTTTGCTAATTCTGCAACTTCTGTTCCTGGATATGGAACCATTAAACCAATAGCTGCTAGAGTAGGATTAAGTTTTACCATGAAATCCATTGTTCTTTGAGCTGTTTCTTTTGTTTCACCTGGATGACCAATGATAAATCCACAACCGACATTTAACCCAGCTTTTTTTGCTAGTTTAACTGCTCTTTCTGTTTGATCTATTGTAATTCCTTTATGGGTTTTTATTATTATTTCAGGATCTCCTGTTTCTACTCCAATTTCTAGATAACAGAAATTAGCTTTTTTTATCTTTAATAATAATGGATAGTCTACTTTGTTTGCTCTTGTTGATGCACGGAAAGTTGTTTTTTTATGTAAATTTCTTTCAATTATCATATCAAGCAATTTATGAGTTCTTTCCATGTCATGAGAGAATGTTTCATCGTTAAATCTAATCTCAACTGGATGGAATGTGTTAATTATCCATTCTAATTCTTGAATAACATTTTCAGGACTTCTAAAACGCATTATTTTTCTTCCATAGGGAGACATGCAAAATGAGCAGAAATTTGGACAACCTCTAGCACCAATAATTTGATATTTTTTAGCTGTTGGAAACATATCCCAAGCTGGAAGAGGAAGAACATCTAAGTTTTGTTCTCTCATTCTTATTGGATTTGGAATTATTTGTCCATTTTCACGGTAATAAACTCCCTCAATTCCTTTTAATGATTTATTTACTTCTAATGCTTTAGCAATATCATAAATAATATATTCTCCTTCTCCTACAATAGCTGCATCAAAATCGGGAAGTTTTTCTAGAGTTTCAACTGGGATGGCAGTTGCATGAACTCCACCAATTAATGTTAAAACCTTTTTATCTATCTGTTTTATTAAAGAAGCTAGCTTATGAGCATTTTTAACATCATGAGTGTAGGAAGTTAAGCCAACAATATCATATTTATTTTTTTTAAATCTCTCAATTGTTTGTTCAAAATTTAATCTTTCCAGTTTACCATCTATAACATCAACATCTATGTTTTTTGATCTTAGATAACCAGCTAGATAAGCTATTGAGATACTAGGATTATCTGGCTCATCATATTCTTCTATTGTTTGAATTGCAGGTGGATTAATTAATAATATTTTCATAATAAACTATTGTTAAGTTTAATATATAAAGGTTGTTTTTCTACTAAGATAGAGTTAAAGAAAAGATTAATAAAGGTAGGTAATCAATTAACGATATGCGTAAAAAGAGGAAAGACAATAAAGAGATAATTTTAGTTATTACTTTTGTTATTCTTTTTATTTTAATTATATATACAATTTTATTTTCTAGTAATAATGATTTATTAAAGAAATCACCTTCTCAACAAACGATAAATTGCCAAAAAGAAACTGTTGAAAAATTTCTTTTTGATAAAGATAGAAAAATAATCTTAAGTGAAACATCATCTTTACAGGATTTGACAAATGGGATAATAAAAGATAAGAAAATAAATCTTTTTTCTGAAAGAAAGAAATTGTTAATTAAAACCATGTATGATAATCCAGAAGCAGCTTTATTTTCAACATTTACAGAAGAACAAAGAAATAAAATAAAAGATTTGAGCAAAAATTGTGTTGAAAATACAGATATAGTTGAGGGTTATTTAGAAGTTTGGCATTTTGATAATTTTGAACAGAACACTAGTCAAAACCAATATAAATTAATAACTAAAAATAAAGAAACTATTAATTTACATCCCGCTTTTGGATTAAAAGATAATCTTATTTCTGGAATGAAAATTAAAGTTAAGGGTTTAAGATTAGATAATGAATTAATTTTTGATGGAACAAGATCAACTAGAGTAAATGATCTGTTTGGTGGAATTGATTTAGAACAAACAAGCCAAAGTCAAGATTATAATGTAATAAAAGAGATAAAACCTACAATTCCACCGCCCCCAATACTTAATGGAATATATATTACAACAAATCCTTCATTAGCTAAGATTTATTTAGATGATATCTATAAAGGATTAAGTCCATTAAATATAGGTTTACCTAAAGGAACATATAATGTTAAAGCGAGCAAGGTCGGATATTATGATGAGTCCAAAACTGTAAATGTTTATACAGGAGATATTACTAATGTAGATTTAAATTTAAGGCCAGATTATTTATTGCCGCAATTAGTGGGAGATCAAAGAACTTTAGTAGTTTTAGTTAACTTTCAAGATACCAATGAAAATATTCCAACAATAGAACAAGTTAGAGATATTATCTTTAATAAATTGAATAATTATTATAAAGAAAATTCTTACAATCAAATAAGTTTAAGTGGAAATGTTTTGGGATGGTATAGAATACCAATTACATTAAATAATTGTGATATTAGTTTAATAATAAATGAAGCAATAAAGGCTGTTGACCTTGATGTTAATTTTAATGATTACTCTAGATTAATAATAGTAGCACCTACCTTATGTAACTCTTTTATTGCAGGATTAAGCTCAGTAGGTAAATATCCACTTTTAACCCAAGATGGAGAAGTGCAAATGTCTGTTTCCCAAATTACTATTAACTCCTTAATTTATTCTAGTGGGGATTTCGGAGCAGCTGGCCATGAATTAGGACATGGTTTTGGAAATAACCATGCAAATTTTTATGAGTGTTATGGAAGTTCTTTAGCTTATGAAGAATGTAGAAACATTGAATATGGAGATCCATATGATGAAATGGGTGGTGGCGTTATTTTACATTTTAATGCAATTCATAAAGATTATATGGGGTGGTTGAAATATTCTAATATAAAAACAATTGATACTATCTCTCAAAATGGAGTTTATACCATTGAACCTATAGAGGTGAATACAAATAATCTTCAAGTTTTAAAAATTAAAAGATCTGAAAATAATTACTTATATTTAGAATATCGTCAACCAATAGGATTTGATTCTGATAGTTTTGCACTAGATACAGGTGTTTTTGAAGGAAGTTTATTTCATATGCCTGCGATTAATGATTTTAGCAATAAATATGATTATAGTTATCCTTTACTAATTGATGCTACAGTTGATAACCAATCTTCTGGTGATGCTTGGCAAGGTGCCATATTGCCTGTTGGAAATACCTTATTAGATCCTTTGACTGGTACCACTATAGAAACAATTTCAAAAACTCCAAATTCGCTTACAGTTGATATTAACTTTGGACCAAAAACAGATTTTATTAACCCTTCAATAAGTATAACATCTCCAGAACAAAATGCTCAAATTTCCGGAACTGTTGCAATAACAGCAAATGCCAATGACGAATCAGGAATTGAAAAAGTAGAGTTTTACTACTTCATATTTAATCTACCTTGGTATCCATATTATGAAACAGTTAAATTTGCTACAGATGATGATTTTCCTTATCAAGCGGTTTTAGATACAACACATCTTCCAAATGGAAATTCTTTTGTGATTGCTAAAGCATATGATCTTTCGGGATATAGATATGGTCTTTTAGGAAATATAAAATATTCTGGAATATTATATAGTGATATAAAAAATATAGACCTAATTCCACCAGAAGTTGTTATAACATTTCCAGAATCTGGAATATTTTATCAAAGATATTCTTGGGTTGAATTAAGAACAGAGGCTACAGATAATAATGGAATTTATAAAATTGAATACTATAAAAATGATGCTACACTTCCGTTTAATGTAGAATATGCATATAACCCTGAGGATAGTAATAGTTATTATCTAGGTACTGAATATCCATTCGGAAAAAATATGATTTATGCTAAAGCTTATGATTTTGTTGGTAATGTTGCTGTGTCAAATAATGTTACTATTTACATTGGTGTTTGCTCGGATGAAAGTCAATTAAATCAATGTAGCTTAAATAAACCATTATATTGTGATTCTAATGGAAATTTAATAAAAAGATGTAGCGCATGCGGATGTAAAAATGGACTTTGTATATCTGATGGAAGCTGTTTAGTAAGTGGAAGCGGTAAGGGAAAGAATATAGCTACACCTTAGATTGGTAAAGAAAAGATTAATAAAGTTTGTTAATGTTTTAATACTATGGAAGAAAATATAAAATGCAGTAGATGCAAGAAAGAGATTTTAAAGAAAGAAGCTTTTTTAATGCCAGAAGATAAGTATGGTAAAGATTACTGGGTTTGTTTTGCTTGCTGGAATATGATAGCTTAAGCTGAGAATAATAAAGGCGTTATTGTTACTTCCATTAAAGCTGCTACAACTAAGATAAATAAAGCAAGCAATGTTAAATCTAAAGCATCTATCATAATGTTCTTAAATCTATCAGACTCAATATCATGATTAATCATAGCTACACTTATAATACCACCGGCCATTGCACCTACAAAATAAGCTGCAATTTCTGGAATACCATGAATTGAATATCTTAAAATTGAAAACGAAAAAACATGAAAGTAATTAAACAAATTAACCGCACCATTTGCAGCTGCGATGTCGGCTATTTTATTTTTGAATAAGGAGCCAATTGCTGCACTGATAACAGAAGCATTCCACGTTAGAATAAACAATGCTCCTGCGCCATAGAAGAAAGCGAAAAAAATACAGAACATCAAGACTTTTATATTATTTAATAAAATTTGCATGAAAACACTTGTTGAGGAAATAAAACTACCTTGAATGTTTGAATTTATTATACCAATAGTTTCTAGCTGAGAGGAAAATAAAGTTTGAACTGTATCTGCTGGAAGAACAATAAACCAAATTGCCATAGCAACTAAATAACCCATGAATAAGTAAAGTAAGAAAGTAATAACATGGGCATGTTCTTTCATTAATCTACCTTCTTCGTTTATTTGCATATCTGCTTTTTCTTCCATTTTTAAAGCTCTAAACATTATGGGAAGAGAAGCTATAACAGTAAGAAATACCATGACTAGAGATGAATAACGCTTAAAGATCCATAAACTTAGGAAAATAGCAATAGATGAATATAGAACACCAAGAAAAAACATCTTCCAAGGTTTATGCTCGAACTTAAACGGACGCATTAAATATTCTATTACCATTAAGTATGATTTTTATAACTTTATTTATATAGTTTTTGTTGTTACTTTATAAAAGAAGGTAGACGAAGTATTTTTACTAGAAACTTTTACAGAGGGAAAAGACACCAAAGGTTTCTTTTCAAAACTTCCCAAAATTACACTGAACCAATTTTTGTACCCCTTGTTGTAGGTCTATAGTTTGAACAAACTTCATCTATTAATCCATTACAATTGTCATCTACACCATTACATTGTTCTATAATACTAGGATTCTGATTTGGGTTTTTATCATTACATTCATTCCAAGCTGGATAACCATCGTTATCTTCATCATTTAATGGTCTGTAATCTATTGCAATAGGATCAATTATAATATATTTTGTTGGATAACCCAGATTTAGGTCAAAATCATTCCAATAGTTTCCTAAATTTGATACATTAAAGATATTTCCAGCAGAATTTACATAAGCATTGACATATAATGGGTAGCCATAATTATAAAGTCCATTTTTGATGAACCTGTTATTTGTTATTATATTATTTGTCCCTGAAAATATTGAAACACCTGCTTCTGAATTGTTAAAGAACGAGTTATTTGCGATAATGTTATTATTACTATTGGAAAGATATACCCCATAACGATTTCCTGAAGAATTTGATTCAGAGATTAGGGTATTATTAGTATCTTTTAAAAGTATTCCATTACTTTGCATTATTAATGAACCTCTAACAGTCACATTTTGTATTGTGCTTCCATGAGCATTGCATAGAAAGATTAGAGCAACTTTCTGATTTAAAATGTTTGTTTGAGAATTGGCATAGATAATAGGTAGACCATCGCCTATATTATTTGTAAAGTTATTGTTACAATTTTCTGTCCAAATGCTATAACTTGCAATGTTATTTATTATATTATTTATTATTTTATTTCCATTACCATATGATATAACAATCCCGCTGTTATTTATGAAATTATCTTGAATGATATTATTTTTTGAATCCCCATTTTCCCACCAATCGTTGTAAATTAATATACCTGCACCATTATTTGTTATTGTATTATTATTAATTATATTATTATGACTGCTCATTAATTTAATTCCATCTGCGTTATGATCAAAGGTATTGAAGCTAACTATGTTGTTTGTTGTAAGTTGCGGGGAACTTTCTAATGTTAACCCAGGATATTTACTACTAGAGACCTTGTTGTTTGTTATAACATTATTACCTGAACCTGAATAAAATCTTATACCATAAATATTACTAATAACAATATTTCCTGTAATGCTATTATATCCGCTAAATCCGTATGCGTAAATACCATGATGATTTTTCTTTAATGTATTGTTTGATACAGTATTTCCGCTTGAGTAATAAGCTAGTAAAATACCATAAGATGATTGATTTTCTACAGTATTGTTATTAATAAAATTGTTTGGACTTTGATACAAAGTTATACCTTCATAATTTGA
>DATDYQ010000072.1:0-12362 GCA_035288965.1 Candidatus Nanoarchaeia archaeon | reverse complement strand
AATGCATTTAGGAAGCGCTTATTATTAATTAATAACTTTTATAAATGGTATTTTTAAGTAAATTGTATGGAAATTAAGCAGTTTAAGGGAAAGAAAGGATTGAAAGTAGATGAGTTATTATATCAATATAAAGATTTAGGACATCAAGCTAAGAAATTAGGAGAAGCTGCTGATATTATAGTTGAGATGATTAAAGATAAGGAATGTAAGGTATTTCTTGGATTGGCTGGAGCTTTAGTTCCAGGTGGAATGAGATTGATATTAAAAGATATGATTGAAAGAGGTTGGATTGATGTTTTTGTTACAACAGGAGCTAATATGACTCATGATTTAGCAGAAGATCTTGGACATAAACATATCTATGTCGATGAGAAAAGTGATGATAAAGAATTAAATAAAAAAGGATTGGATAGGATGTATAATACTGCGATGCCCAATAAAGTTTATGAAGATATAGAAGATTTATTTGTGAAAAATTGGGATGAAATTGAGAAATGTAAAGATGTTAAAGAATTTTTATGGACTATTGGGAAAATAACTCCAGGAGATGGAATATTAAAAACTTGTTATAAGAAGAAAATACCAATATTTTGCCCTGCTATAAGTGATTCTGGAATTGGATTAATGGTTTGGGGAAGAATTGTTGATAATAAGAAAATAAATGTAAATGCTTTTGAAGATTTAAAGGAGATATTAGATATTGCTTGGACAGCTAAGAAAACAGGAGTTATTTATCTAGGTGGAGGAACTCCTAAGAATTATATTCAGCAAGCAATGCAGTTTTCAAAAGGAGCAAGTTATGGAGTGCAGATAACAATGGATAGTGCTGAATGGGGCGGAAGTTCAGGGGCTCCATTAAAAGAAGGAATAAGTTGGGGAAAATTAAAATATAAAGCAAATTATGTTGATGTTAAATGTGATGTGACAATTGCTTTGCCTTTGATTTATAGTGCGTTGATTGATAGGATTTAAATTCCAAATGTTTCTGTAAACTCTTTAATTCTTTTATATTCAAATATAAATTTGAAACCTTTTTCTGTTAACTTATAAAGTTTTTTTCCTGAATGTAATTCTTCTTTTATCATTCCTGATTCTATTAATTCATTAACATATTTTTTAAGCCTGTCATGAGAGAGATTTGATTTATATAAAAGGTGTGTTGGCTTGATTAAGCCGTTTTTCTCTTGTATTGATATTAGGATATCATGGATAATCTGTATCCTGTCTCTCTTCTCATTCATTTTTTTAGTATTCTAATTAAAGCGATTAATAACAAAATATAGCCTAACAATTGAAATGCGTGCCCGATAAAATATGCAAACTGATATTTTATTGTGATTAGAAAGAAAATATTAGCTATAAGTAAAAACAAGAATGAAATAAAAACCATAAGGGTGTTTAGAGATTTGTGATCCAGCCAATTTTTAATGAAGTGAATTGTTATGAAAATAAAAAGTATGATTGAGATTAAGTAAAAATTAACATATGTGCTTTCAGCCAGAAAAACAGATATTAAGGATAAAATAAATATTAATATTACAGATTTCTTGTTTTTAATCTTTAAGGCTAATAAAGTTAATATTAAAGTTCCAATAAGCATCAATAATGTAAATAAAAGTATACCTTCCCTATAGATAGAACTAATATCTTTAATTGTTTGAACTAGTGCAAAAAGGACCTTTGGATTTTGCTCCAAGAATTTTGTATAAACAGCAAGATTAGTTAATGAACGAACAAGTAAAGAAGCTCCTATAAACAAAAATGATAAAGCTAGATATTGATAACGTTTTTGTGAAGTAATCTTATAAATTCTATAAGCGTTAATAAAAACAATTAGAGCAATAATCATTTCTATAAATTCAAATAAAGAATCTAGCTTGAAAAACCAAGTTGGACCATAAATGATAGTTGCCATTTTTAGTGTAAATTAAAATATAGATTTATAAAGCTTGTGAACTAGTAATTTACTTATTTAAAATAGATAATATACTATTTTTTAAAACTACTTTATTTTGATAACCTACTAATCTATCTAGTTCTTGGCCGTCTTTGAATATTATTAATGTAGGAATACCCATTACTTCATATTTTGTAGCTAATCTTTGATTACTATCAACATCTAATTTTGCAAATTTTATATTTGTTAGTTCTTTAGAAAGTTCTTCAACTACAGGAGAAAGTAAATGACATGGTTGACACCACTCAGCCCAAAAATCTATTATTACAGGCTTATCTGATTTCAAGACTTCTTTTTCAAAATTATCTTGATTAAGCTCTAGCATAAGAAAAACAGAAAATTAATTGTTTAAATAGTTTTTGATGGAAAGATATATAAATTAGCTTGTTATATAATTTTAGATGAAAAAGAGGATTTTAATTAATATAGGAATTTTATCTTTATTAGTTGCTGTTTTATTTATAGCAGCTTGTGAAAAACAAAGTGGAATAACAAGACAGATTGTTGGAGAAAGTGGGGATTCTGGAAGTTCTAACATAGATTCAGGAACAAGTTCAATTGAAGATTTAGATGATGAAGGAACAGAAACAACTGGAACTGGAAAAATTACGTTTTTGATAACAGATAAGCAAGAGGAACTGGATATTAAAAGTTTAACAATAAAGATTGATGATATAAGAGTTCATAGGACTGGAAGTGGTGATGGCGAAGATGATAATGAAGATGACGATGACAAGAATGAAACAGAAATAGAAGATGATGACCAGAACGAGACTGAAGATGATTTAGATGATATTAATGAGACAGATGATGATAATGAAACCGATGATGATAATAAAGAAAACAAAACAGAAAATGACAAAGGCGGATGGATTGAAGTTTGTAATGGGGATTTTGTTTTTGATTTAATCGCAATAAAGGATGTTAATGAGTTTTTATGCAGCAATAGTTTGAAGGCTGGAAAATATACTCAGATAAGATTACATATTGAGGATGTTATTGGAAATATTAATAATAAAACAGTTCAGTTAGAAGTTCCTAGCGATGATTTGAAGTTAATACACCCATTTGAAATAAAAGATGGAGAAGAAATTAAGCTAATATTAGATTTTGATGTTGATAAAAGTGTGATAAAACCAGGGGATAAATATTTATTAAAACCCGTTATCAAGATAATAGCTGAAAATGTTAACCAAACTAATAATTGTGGTAATGGAAATTTAGATTCAGGAGAAAGTTGTGATGGAAGTAACTTGAATAATAAAACATGCACAGATTTTAACTTTAATAATGGAACGTTAAGTTGTAATAATTGCAATATTGTAAATACAAATTGTTTTAATAGCAATCAGACAGTAAGTGTTTGCGGAAATAACATTATAGAAAATAATGAGCAATGTGAAGGCAGTGATTTTAATTCAGTTAGCTGTTCAACTTATGGATTTAATAATGGAACGTTAAGTTGTAATAATTGCACTAGGGCAACTAGCGGATGTTTTAATTCGAATAACAGTACTGGGAATAATACTGGTTAAATTCTTTGGTAATGTTTGTCTAGAAATGGATTAAGATGAGATAATACATAGTTACTTATTTTATCTATTCTTGTTGGAATATCTTCTATATCTTCATAATGTGGAACTAGAATCGTATTGATATCATTTCCCATTTTTCTATACTCATCTCTTACTCTTTTATGAAAATTATAATCAAGATCTTCAAATTTATCTTTTTCTTTTGTTTTTTTACTTTCTTGTTGAGCCCTTAAAAAAGCAGCTTCTAAATTGTTAACATCAAGAATAAATGTAATATCAGGCTTTAATCCCTTGGTTGCATATTTATTAACAATATCAATTAGATCATAATTAATACCTCTGCCAGCACCCTGAAAAGCCTTCATTGAATGAGCGTATCTATCTGTAATACGAAGAATACCATTTTCAAGATCAGGTAATAAAACTTTTGTAACATACTGTGCTCTAGCGGCTCCAAATAAAAATAATTCTGCAATTGAATCTAAATTTGGATCTCCTTTAACTAATAATCTAATATTTTCTGCTGTTGGTTCACCACCAGGTTCTCTTCCGATAGAATATTTTATACCTCTTTTGATTAATTCCTTTTCTACAACCTTTATTTGTGTAGTCTTACCACAACCAACCATTCCCTCTAGAACTATTAAAGGAGCTTTTGCCATTTTATTAAAAAAATTGATATAGGTATATAAAGAAAATTAAGGTATAAAATATATTAAAGAAAAGTTAAATTGAACAAAGACTAAATCCACAACCAACACAAGTAATACAACCTTCTTTTACTTCAACTTTTGAATCACATTCTGGACAGAACTCCATTAGTTTTGGATTAGAAGGAATCTTTTTATGTAAGGCCATTTCTGTTTCTCCGGATGTTGTTTGCATTACCATGACTTTTGCTTCTTCAACTGCTTTTATTATTGTAGATTTTTTATCTTTGTTTAATTCTAGAACTTGATGTTGTCTTGAGTTATTACGATAGACAGTACAGCCTTTACACCCTAAGCTCCATGCTAGTAAATAACCCTTAAGCACATCTTCTTTTGTAGCATCTTCTGGGAAATTGCATGTTTTTGATATGCTATTATCGATATTGTTTTGGAAGGCTGCCTGCATTCTTATATGGTCTTCAGCTGAGATATCCATTGCAGTTACAAAAACTTTTTTCATTTCTTCAGGAATTTCTGCAATATTTGTTAATGTTCCTTCATTATAGATTTTTTTCATTATCTCTTCATTATATAAGTTATATTTTTCAAGTTCTTGTTTAAGATGTTTATTTAAATAATAAAGTTGGGTTCCTCCTAGAATATTTTTCTTTGTGTAAGCTAGAGCGAAATATGGTTCAACTCCACTTGATACATCTAAAGCCATTGAAATAGTTCCAGTTGGAGCAATATTTGTTAAAGCTGCATTTCTCATCTTAATTCCGAGCTCCTTGTAAATGCTCATATCCCAATTTGGAAATAAGCCTTTTTCTTCTGCTAATTCTTGAGACATTTTATGAGATGCTTCTTGTATGCAACCCATAACTTTTTCAGCTGTTGCAAAACCTTCTTTAGAATTGTATGCAATATGAAGTTGATATAACATATCAGCAAATCCCATTATTCCAAGACCGATTCTTCTATTGCTTCTAAATGTTTTGTTAACTTTTTCTACTGGAAATTCAGTTAGATCAATAACATTATCTAACATCCTTATAGAAACTCTTGTAACATGTTTTAATCTTTCAAAGTCTATTTGTCCATTTTTAACAAACTTTTCTAGATTGATAGAGCCAAGATTACAAACGTCTCCATCATGTAAAAATTGTTCACCGCAATTTGATACAACAAAACCATTCCCGATAAAAGAATGCGTCGCTGGTTCTGTTAAATCATAAACAGTTTCTTTTCCTATATATTCAACAATTTTAACCTTATCAAAAAATTCATAATCTTTAAGATCTTTTTGTAAAATTTTTGTTATTTTTTCTTTATTCTTATTACAAAGAAATCCTATTTGCTCATTAAATAGTTCTATGTTTTTACCATGAATATCAACTTCAAATAAAATTCCATCAGAATGATAAATTTTAAGTTCTCCTTTTTTATTTTTATATGGGAAAATTTCTCTAGATGGTCTGCTCCTATCATATATTTTTGATTTAATTCCAAAATTTAATAAAATTAATTGAACTTGTTTTGCAAGTTTTATGGATTTTGTTGTAAGTCTTATATAATAATTACCATTTTTTTCATCTAGCATAACTGTGCCATCTGCGGAAAATAATCCTTGTAAAAATCCTGAAACAGCTTCCTTTGGTGCAGTGAAGATGGTATTCGGAACTTCTTTATTTTCTGACATTAAAGTTGTTATTCCAAGCTTTTCTAAATATTCTACAAAATGTCTTGAACCATAATTAAGATGATATGTATTTCTTTCTCTTTTTATTTCCTGCCTATCAACACCATAGATTTTATTTCCGATGGATTTAATATATTTAAGAATTTCTTCATCTTGTGAGCCAAATGTTAATCCAACCATATATTCTTTTTCTTTGTTTCTTATCCAACCATCTCCTATAATCCAACCAAGGAATTGCCCTAATTCTCTATTCCACTCTTTAGGAAAATTATATGAATAAAGTCTTCCATTATCTCCTATAAATCTATTTTTTACTTCAAAAGGAATATTTTTGTTTACATTAAATCTTCCTTCTCCAGATTGAATTAGAATTTTATGTTCTTTAGTTAAGTCTTTAACTTCTACCCAACCATCTAAAGTCATTATTTTATGATCTTTTGTAGATTCAATTTCATATCCTGAATTAGTTTCTAATTTCCATACATCTTTATATCCAGAATTCCAGGCTGCAGACATATTATTTAGTTGAGTGCCTTTAGTAGATTTGTATATTATATTTATTGTTCCATTTGAATTATATAATTCTAATGGAATTCTATTATCACATACAATTGAGATTCCACCATCTTTATATTTTTCAGCTAGTTCACTTATTTTGATAAAACCATTTTCTGTACTAACTAAAGTATTTCCAGTTACACAAGGATTACATGCTTCAATTCTTCCCAAGCCAGGAACAGGGTTAGTTTCATTTACTCTGTCAAGGAAAACACAACCAGGCTCGCCATTACTCCAAGCTGATGAAATTATTTCTTCGAAAATTTCTCTAGCTGTCATTGTTTCTTCTACTGTTTCAGTAACAATAAATCTATCATCTCTGTAAATGCGATGAGGTTTCATTTTTTTACCATTCCAAGAACACATCCAAGGAGTGGAATCATTATTTGCTACTTTTTCCATGAAATCATTTGTTAATCCGACTGAAATATTAAAATTAACTATTTCTCCTTCTTTGTCTTTACTATGGATAAATTCTAGAATATCTGGATGATCAACTCTCATAACAGCCATGTTTGCCCCATGTCTATTTTGTTGCTTGATAACTCCAAATGCTTTATTATAAGCTTGCAAGAAAGAAACTGGGCCAGATGCAACACCTCTTGTTCTTTTTGTTAGTGTTCCAGCTGGTCTTAGTAAATGAAATGGGAAACCTAAACCAGATCCTGCTTGTTGGAGTAAAGAAGCATCTCTTAATGTTGTGAATATTCCATCCATGCTATCTTCAAAATGCAAAACAATACAATTAGATACTAAAGGAGTTGGGGCCCCTGCATTTGCTAAAGTTCTACCTGCAGGAGTGAATTCAAATCTTGTTAATATATCTAAAAATTCTTTTTCAATTTGTTGAATTTCCAAAACATTTTTTCCATAGTCTTTTTCACAATTAGCTAAAGTGTGAGCTACTCTTTCAAACATTTCTTCAGGAGTTTCACGAATATTTCCATCTTCATCTCTTACCAAATAACGTTTAGCAATTACTTGCAATGCATTTAGAGTAAATGGAAGTTTTGTAATTCTACCATTAAGAATTTCTTTTTGTTTTTCTCTAATTTGTGTTCTTTCTTGTCTGTAAAGAATATATGCTTTTGCTGTTTTTGCATGTCTTCCTTCAATTAATATTTTTTCAACTGCATCTTGAACTTCTTCAACTGTAGGAATAGTATAACCTTTTGATTCTAGATAATTAACTACCTTTTTACCTAATTGTTTAGCTGTCTCATGATCATGACCACCAACAGCCATAGCTGCTTTGAAAATTGCTTCCTCTATTTTACCTTCATTAAAAGCAACTGTTTTCCCATCTCTCTTTCTTATCCTTGTTATCATCTTTACACCCTCTTAAACCATCTCTTTTACTTTTAATTTACTAAGCTCTTTTTCAAATGATTTGATATCTTTGAAATCTTTATAAACTGAAGTGAATCTCAAGTAAGCAACTTTATCAATTTCTTTTAATTTTTCTATTACCAATTCACCTAGTAATGAACTTGGAACTTCCTGCAAGCCTTTAGCTCTAATTTCAGATTCAATATCATCAAGCAATGAGTTGATTACATCATTTGTTATTGGTCTTTTATTGCAGGCTTTTTGTACTCCAGATAATATCTTTTCTTTTGAATATTGCTCTTTAGTTCCATTTCTTTTTATGATTACTAAAGGAGAGGTTTCTATTCTTTCATATGTTGTAAATCTTTTATTGCAAGTTAAGCATTCTCTTCTTCTTCTTATCTGCATATCTGAAGTATCTCTAGAATCTATTACTTTAGTTTCAAATTTGAAGCAAAATGGACATTTCATGATTAAAAGCACAACATATAGTGTTTACCTCTTTTGTTTTATACTAAATGTTGTAAATGGAATAATTAAGGAGTATATAAACATTTAGCTATAAAAGAAGTATTTTTTTATTATATGTTTAAAATTTTATAAATGTTTATAAGTGTATTAATTTAATAATGAAAACTAAAAGATAGATTTATAAGATTTTCTAACATTTATTATGTAGTAGATAGGGAGTTAAAATGGATGAAGAAACTAGAAGAAAAGTTGATGAAGAAATAAGAAAAAGAAAAGAACATCAGGATTACGTACTTAAAGAATATCCGGATGCATTGCGAAGAATAGAAGAATATAGAAAAACATATGATCAAGGGAATCTTTTTGAAAGTGATGATAAATTAACACTAGCAAGAGAAATTCAAGACGTTTATCTCGCAGCAAGACTTAAAGGATTTAAACCTACAAGAAGAGATTTAGAATTAAAAATTATAACTTCATGGATGTTGAAACCAGAAATTTTAGAGGAATTAGCTGAAAGGTTAGAAAGCGATGAACTTGTTGATTAAAATGCAAACACAAAAACTTAATCAAATACTAGAACAATCTACCCATGTTTACAGAAAGGGAGAAGTTTTAGAAAAAAGACAAGAGGGAAATGTAAATATTACAGAATTCTTTGGATATCCTCATACAAATGAAGCTCCTGTAAATGGTGTTGATAAAATTGATATGATATTTATTGATGTTGTTGTAGATAAAGAAAGGGCAGAACAATACAGAAATGAGATAACAGATATTCTTAGAGATTATCCAGAACCAGAAAGACTAGCAGGTGGTCCAAGTTATATCGAATTAGCACCTAATCTTGGAATGCAACAGGAAGGTGCGCTTAGATTAATGGCATTAGGAAAATCATTAGGATTATGGGATATTTTAAGCGGAAAAACACTTAAGATGAATGATGATGAAGCAAGAAATTTAGCTGGTTCAGGATTCCTTATGATATCGGGATATAAACCTTAAAAAGTAAAAATAGAATAAAATGGCAAGTTATAGTTCAGCATTTGACACAACATTAGAACAATATCTAACTGAAAGAGCATTGAATGAAGGAATATCTAAGGAAGATTTACAAAAAAGAATAGAGATAAAGAGTGTAACTATAGAATACGGTTCTTTTTTCGGTTCTAGTAAAAATGGTGCAATAAGAGATTTTGATGAATGGGCAAAAGATTACGATGTTGTAGTTGGATTAAGTGAAAAAGATAATAGATATGGATTAATTGGGTTATTATATAAACCTTATAAGATTAATGGAACAGGAATAAAGTTTAATAGTTAAGTTTTTTTCTTTTTTTAATAATGAGGAACTAAATCAATATTAGCTTTCTGTGAAAATTCTTTTATTCTTTCATCTCTATATAATTCACCATAAACAATTTTTTTTATTCCAACATTGGCTATCATTTTAAAACACCACCAACATGGAGATGCTGTTGTATAAATTGTTGCACCTTCAATTTTAACTCCATTTTTTGCTGCTTGTATAATTGCATTTGCTTCTGCATGAATTGTTGCTACACAATGACCATCTTCAAGCATATGACCTACATCATCACAATGTGGAAAACCACGAATACTTCCATTATATCCAGTTGAAAGTATTGTTTTATCTCTTTCGATAACAGCTCCGATATGTTTTCTATCGCAAGTTGAACGTTTTGAAGATTCTAGAGCAATGGACATGAAATAAGAATTCCAATCTGGGCGAGAAGATTTATTTGTAATCTTATTTAATATTTTTTCAGATTCTAATTTTAATGAATTTAAATCTTTGTCATTAAAAATATGATAATCAGCTTGTTTTAGACATTCAAGAACTTGTTGACCATGAGAAGGTTGATCTTTTCCTTCATCTATATCCATCTTTTCTATTATCTCTTCTCTTGTTATAGGGTCTTCTTTTCTTTCACTTGTGTTATATCTATTTAAAAGCCAGTTGACTCTTAATTCTCTAGGAGCATCTATTGCTATTAACTTGAAATCTTTCAATTTTTTTAGTTCTTCTATTTCTCCCGGATTTCTTATTGTTTCTATGATATAATTTTTATTATTTTCAAATTTATTTTTGATTAATAATGCTAGAACACCTGGACCACGTTTTTCTCTTAACTCATTACCGAGAAATTGTAGATTTTCTCTTGTTAATCCCATATTTCTTCTTTTAGCTTCTTCTCTTAAAATATCTGAGAAAGAATAATGAATAAAATCTTTAGATTTGAAGAATTCGGCTACTTCTCCTTTTCCTGAACATAAAGTTCCTGTTAATCCTATTATTACCATAAAGAATTAATATTAAAGGTAATTTATATAGATTTATTTACTATAATAATATTTTCCCAAAGCTCTTTGTTCAGAATCTAGTTGAGATCCAGGTTTATTGATTCTTGGACGATTAGTTTGCTTGTCCTTTCTATAGGTAATATCTAGGAGTTTTAGAACTCGATTCATTCCCTCTTCCTTATCACATGGACCATAAACATGACCTTCTTTTCCGGGAATACCTTCAAAGATTAATATAGAATCTGCAATATAATCTACAAATTGAACATCATGATCAACTACAATGGCCGCTTTTTCTTTTCTTGTCATAAATTCTTTAATAACTTCTGCTACTTTTAATCTATCTTCAACATCAATGAAAGCAGATGGTTCATCAAAAGCATAGATATCGGCTTCTTGTGATAATGTTATTGCGATGTAAACTTTTTGTAATTCTCCGCCTGATAATTCTGAAATTTTATTATTTAATAATCTA
Source organism: Candidatus Nanoarchaeia archaeon (assembly GCA_035288965.1). Classification (GTDB taxonomy): domain Archaea; phylum Nanobdellota; class Nanobdellia; order SCGC-AAA011-G17; family JAGVZF01; genus DATDYQ01. Next base: position 1,363 of record DATDYQ010000072.1, on the reverse strand, counting down.
AGTAAACCGAGCTTTTCTATAATATTTTGCTGATACCAACCTGATGTAAATTCTTTTGTTGTTTTTGCTATCCATTGCATTACAGTTCCTTCTACATCTGAACTTGGATATTGTGTTTTATAAGTTACTTTCTTTTTTGGAGAATTTCCTTTATCAGGAGTTTCTAGATTTGCTAGTAATTTAAGGAAAGTTGTTTTACCTAAACCATTTTCACCCATTACAGCTAAAACTTCACCTTTTCTTATATTTCCAGGATTAACTTTTAGTTTAAAATCTTTATAGCTTTTTTCTAGTTCATCAAATTCAAATAATATTTCTTTACTTATTCTCTTTTTTTCTAGACTATCAAAGAATTTTATTGAATAATTTCTGAATCTTATATTATCATCAGGCAAAAATCCATCTAAATATTCATTTATTCCTCGTCTAACTGATTTTGATTGAGAAACAATACCAAAAACCCCTTCATGTCCATAGATAATTTGAATTTCATCTGAAATGTAATCTAAAGTAGCTAGATCATGTTCTACTACCATAACAGAAGTATTTTCGTTAGCTAAGGATTTAATAATTTTTGCTGCCTTTATTCTTGAAGTTACATCTAGGAAAGAAGCAGGCTCATCAAAAAAATAGAAATCTGCTTTTTTTACACAACAAGCTAATATTGCTAATCTTTGTAATTCACCACCTGATAAATCAGCTATATTTCTATCTAGAATATTATTTAATTCAAGTTCATCTATTAATAATTTAGAAATATTCTTTTCATCTACTTTTTTAATTAAGTCTTTAACTTTTCCCTGGAATAATTTTGGAAGCAATTCTATTCTTTGAGGTTTAAATGAAATTTTTATTTCTTTTTTATATAGTTGTTTAAGATAATCTCCAATAATTGTGTTAGAAAATTGTTTTTCTATTGATTCTTGAGTTGGAGGTTGATGATAATGTCCAAGATTAGGTAGATGATTTCCAGACAAAATGTTTAAAGCAGTTGATTTTCCAATACCATTTCTTCCTAGAATTCCAACTACGATTCCCTTTTTTGGGATTGGCAAGTGGAAAAGTTCGAAAGCATTTACATTATAACGATGCATTGGGGTATCTTGTAATGCTTCAGGGAGATTAACAATATCTATAGCTCCGAAAGGACAGCGGTTAGGACAAATTCCACAACCAGTACATAACTCTTCAATAATTAATGCCTTTTCATCTTCACCTTTTATTATACAATCAGAACCTGTACGATTAACGGGACATAATCTTGCACATAGATAATTACCACAAGCAACTGGATTACACTTTTCTTTATGAATTATGGCTACTCTTGTCATGAAATTATTAGAAAATAGTTGTTTAAATGTTT
>DATDYQ010000071.1:0-2584 GCA_035288965.1 Candidatus Nanoarchaeia archaeon | reverse complement strand
GTTATGGGAGAAATGATGATGCTTACATAAAAAATAGTCCAATTCAAGAACTTTGGGATGCAAATTATGCACCAATTTACCCAGGTCAAAATCCTGGTGAGAGGATGGAAGCATTTTTTGATATAGGCACTGGATTATTTGGTATAGGGGCTGGAGCAATTCCTGGAATAAGCGGAATTAGTCAGCAATATAGTTATGGCAAATCAAGATCATTTTCAGAAGATGCAGCCGAAATTATCAGAGGTTTTGGTTCAGTTGCAAAAACTTTTAGGAATTCCAAGTTTGTAGGTCGTGGTTCTATGGGAGAAGTTAGAAGAACCGTTAGTAAAAATGGTTTGAGTGCAGCCATAAAAAGATCAGTTAATGATGATTATTCTGATATGTATGATTTTAATATGGAAAATAGTGTGCTTGGAAGATTACATGGATATGGTCTATCCGGAAGGTCAGGTTTTACATTATATGAGGGTGGGAAAATATATCTCATAAAAGAATACGTAGCTGGACGTGTTTTAAATCGACAAAGTGTAACTAAAGAAGCTGTTTTAAATTTCGTAGAAAGTTTAGGAAGATACGATCAAGAAAATCCTGGTATGACTGTTTGGGATATTGGTCTGCAAAATCTTGCTGTAACAAGAAAAGGAAATATTATGATCATTGATCCTGGGGTAACTCCACTGAATATGAGAGATAGAATATTTGAACTGAATCATTTATATGACGACATTAAATTTAAGGGTGATGCTCCATCAAAGGGAGAATATATGGGTGCTTATCAAAAAGGTTATGGGAGCAAATTATTTAACTAAAAAATAATTCAATGTTAAACTGCTTGGAATATCATTTAAATCAAAAACATTTTCATCATATCTTAATCCGGGCATTGATGTTCCATGTCCGCCTGTTCTTTTATGAACAATCTCTGCAGGAAATATTAACAAATCATCTTCTCTTAAGCTGAAATCTAAACTTTTTTCAGGCCAATCAGTACGCCACCCTCTAACATTAGCAACTCTAATCTCATTATGAACATCTCCAACGGGAAAGCTTCTTAATGTTTGATATATTCCGCGATCTTTAACTGCTACTTTCTTACCTTTCTCAATATGTCTACTTACTACAATTGGAACATTAACTCTTCTTATAACTCCACTTTCTTCAACAAATTCTAATCCACTATAATCTAAAAGTTTTTCATAATCAATAACTTTGGTAAAATAGAATGAATCTTCTACTTTTTTAAATAAGTTAACATTCTCTCCTTTAGGTTTTAATTCTTGAAATCTGTATTCTGTCATGATATTGCAATGATTCTTCCTTTTATAAGCCTTTCTATTTGTAACTACTAGTAAGTATATAATAACAATAAGAGGGGTTATAAATAAAAAAGACTCTCCTGGTTTTATGAAAAAAGAGGCTTTAGTTACATCTATAGTAACTTTATTATTATTCGTTCCTTTTTCTTCTGCTCAACTAAGTTCAATAGAGATAAAAGATGTAAATATTAATGAAAATCAATTACGGATTTTAATTCAAAATAACTTTGATCAAGATTTTAATAAAATAACATTTATTATTAATAATCAATATACAATAATTCAAGAAGAAATTTTGAGTAATTTTACAGCTAAATTCTTTTTAATTAATTATCAAACTGGAATTAAACTTGAAACATTACAAGTTATTATTAATGATAATTCAGCTAAATATGATTTTACAGGACAAGAAGATACATTTGTTATTAATCAAGAAGTCTCTTCTCAAACAGCTGCACAAGAAAGTAATTCGCCTATAAGTTATATCTATTCAGCTGGAAGGGTTGCTAAAATACAAGATAATAATATTGTTTATTATCATTCAGATAACATTGGATCAACATCTTTACAAACAGATAATCTTGGAAATATTAAAACAAAATCTAATTATCTTCCATTTGGTAAAGAACTTTCATTTTCTTCAATTGGAATAGAAAAATATGGATTTACATCTAAAGAATATGATTATGAAAGTAATTTAAACTATTTTAATGCACGTTACTATAATCCAAGCAACGGTAAATTTATTTCTAATGATCCTATCTATAAAGTAAATGAAGGCGGTTATCAATATGTTAGAAATAATCCATTAACTATAACTGATCCTAGTGGACAACAAGCTGCTGCAGATGCTAGTGCTGTTGCCATAAATAATATTCCCCCACTTTCGCTCTTTGATGATACCCCTGTAATGTTTGCAACTAGAAATCGTGATATTGCAGCAAGTAGTAGTTTTAGAGCAGCACAAGCAGATAAAATTGGAAGAATGGCATTATATTCTCTTGGTCCTACATTAGCTGTAGAACTTCTTGCATCAATTGGCTTTTCAGGTGGTGGAAGTTCAAGTGGTGGAAGTTATGGTAGGTCTGCAAAAAGACCAAGCTTAACTGGTGATGAAATTCTTGAAACAACAAGAGCATTAATTACTGAGTATGGTAGTCTAAAAAATGCTCATAGAGAAGGAACCTTTGTTGGACGGGGACAGTTCGGAGTAGTTAGAAGGCAAGGAAGAATTTCATTAAAACGTATAATGATAGATCCAGATTTTA
>DATDYQ010000070.1:0-14454 GCA_035288965.1 Candidatus Nanoarchaeia archaeon | reverse complement strand
ATCTTTGATTATTTTGTTATATAATCTTCTAATTTTTTAGTTATAGGACCAAAAACCTCATCAAGAAGTTCATTAGGTAATACCATTCTATGTTTATTCCCCTCCAGTTTTAAAACAGATTTATAACTTGTACAATATGATTTTTCGTTTCCCTCAACAAGAAGAACATCTATATCATAACAGATATGCCAATCGATACAATCTTTATAATAACTAATCTTTTTTCTTTTTATCTTTGGAGGGAATAATTGGATATGTATTTTATTTTTTTCACACAATTTTTTTCCTGTTCTTGTTAGTTTTGCTATTCCTACTATACTACCCTGAAAAAAATGAATTTTCTTTGCTTCTCCCATATAAGACACTTCTATCCCATTTTCTTGTAAGGTAATTTCATTTTTCAAATAAATTGGTAAATGAGTAACAATAGGAAGGGTCTTTATTTGCTCAGGAGCTACAACTTTCTCTTCTAAGCTGACTTCACTTTTAGGTAATTTTTTTAATTCATCATCTATTGGCATAATATCATTTTTCATAAAAAAGTTTATAAATCTTTTCATTATATATATTAAAGTATATAAATTAAAATGTCAGATTTAGTTTCAAGATTGAATTCAAGCAATTATATTCCGGAATTTAAAAATATAGATATATTTCCATTAGTAGGAGCATTTACCCATTATTTTAGATCTCATAAATATGTTCCATTTTTTAAAGATAAACAAAGATTAACATTGCTTGCCAATGAATGTTCTTTTTATGCCTATCAAATACTTATTTCAACAATGGTATTAACGCCTTATTTTAATAAATAATTTTCCAATTCTAAGTTACAACAAAACTATTTAAGCCTTAACACTTTTTTTAGAAATCAATTGTATTTTAAAAGGTAATTCAACATTTATTTCTTCTAATTTTTCTGTTCTCTTCTTGAAATTAAACACAGCTATACCCATTGTCTTTTTGGTTTTTTTATCGATTCTTTCAAAAATATCATCACCCAGATTTTTAAAATAACCTTCAGTATATTTTCCCATATTTATTTCTAGAAAATCTCCTTCTTCATCATAATATAGTTTTAAATTATTTTTCATTTTATTTTATCCGTATAAAAGCTTGTAATTATAAATCCTTTTCCATTTAAATACTTTACTGATACCAGTAAATATTCTTTTATATTCTTATTATATCTGTAATAAATTCTAACATTTTTATCGGTCCTAGATTCAATAACAACATCTGGATTAATTAAACATTCCTTAATTTCTTCTAATTTATCTGACATTTCAGGATGCTTTAGAATATGTTTCCATCGCTCCATTGAAAGAATAATCATTCTCCCAGTTTTATCTTTTAATGCAAAGATATTCATCTTCTATATTAAGTTAATAAAGATTATAAGTTTATTGCTTTCTATATTTCTTAATTTCTAGTTACAACAAAACTATTTAAACCAAATAAAGTAAATTTATCTTATGAAAAAAGAGGATAAAGTAGTTAAAAAGTCATTGAGATATTCAATAATTGACGGCTCTTTCTATTCTTTGATGACGGGAGTTGGACATTCTTTAATTATTCCATTTGCTTTGGCAATGAAAGCAACTAATTTACAAATAGGTTTTCTAAGTTCATTTCCAGATTTAATTGCTCCACTATCACAATTTGCTACAATAAAAGCAATGAAGCATAATCAAAGAAAATCTTTAATTCTCAAGGCAGCTTTATTTCAAGCTTTCATGTGGATTCCAATTCTTCTAATTCCATTTATAATTTTATCTCAGGGTCCATTGGTTTTGGTTTTAATATTCTCGTTACTTGCTTTATTCGGTAGTTTTATTGGCCCAGCATGGGCTTCATGGATTGGAGATTTAGTTCCAGAAGAGAAAAGAAGCTCATTTTTCGGCACTAGAAACAAAATTATAGGATTAGTTGCATTAATCTCAACATTACTTGCAGGATTTTTCTTAGATAAGTTTAAAGCAATCAACAAAATATTTTTAGGTTTTGCAATTCTCTTCTTTATAGCATTTGTTGCCAGACTAATTTCCATTTCATATATTAAAAAAATGTATGAACCTAAATTTAAATTAGAAGAAAAATATCAATTCACATTCTGGCAATTCATAAAAAAAGCTCCATTTAATAATTTTGGAAGATTTACAATCTATTTTACATTAATTAATTTTACAGCAAACATCGCTTCTCCCTTCTTTACAGTTTACATGCTAAAAAGTTTGAATTTTAGTTATGCACAATATACAATAGCAGGTTTTGTTTCAGCAATTTCAGGATTATTAATAATGTCTCAAATAGGAAAAATAGGCGATAAATATGGCAATATTTCAATAATAAAAATATCTGGATTTTTAATTCCTTTTGTTCCATTGTTATGGCTCTTAACAAAAAACTTTTATTTAATATTATTAATACAAATATTCTCAGGAATTGCATGGGCTGCATTTAATCTATCTTCATCCAATTTTTATTTTGATTCAACATCACCACAAAGAAGGGCAGCTTGTTTAACTTACTTAAATGTTTTAACAGGAATTGGTGTTTTTCTTGGAGGTATTCTTGGAGGTTACCTTTCAACAACAATTAAACTTAATTTTGATTCAATCTTAGTTCTTTTCATTATATCGGGAATATTAAGGTTAGCAACATCACTAATCTTCATTCCAATGTTAAAAGAGATAAGAGATACTCCAAAAGTTAACCTTATCCATACATTTGAATCTATTGTAGCTCAAAATTTCTTTAAATTTACTCATCTACCATTAAAAAAGAAACCTTAAACTATATTTTCTACAATTTAATTAACCATTGCATTAAAGTATCATCTTCATTTATATACTTTGGTTAATTATATGTTATTGCTCTTTTTCCCTAAAAACGAGGCGCTAACCCAACGGGGAAAAAAGAGGTCTTATTTTTATTTACTATAATTGTTTTTCTATTAAAGGTTTAAATCTTTGCAGTTCTTTTTCTAAAACCTTATTAGCTTCCTCAAAAAGTCTTTTATGGTCTTTAAAGTCTTTATTTCTATCACGAAACAATAAAATGGGTTCCCTCATTGAAAATAAACCACTAGAGATATAAATTTCATCAACATACCAATCACCATCTTCATCAACATAAATTTTACTATCTGAAAAAACAGAATTTTTTCCTACTTCTATCTTACCATCTCTTTCATAAAGATCAATTTCAGTATATCCCAAAAGTCCATCCGCCTTTTTACAAACAAGGCGACGATCATCACGCCCCAAACCTTTATCAAGATACCTTACATTATTATGTGAATGATAATTATCAATTAGAAGAGCGGTTGCAATTGGAGATGAAAGTGTTAGTCCTAAACCAACAAACAATGCAAAATCCTTCACAAATTCTGATAATGTCATTTTCTTCTTATCTACCTGCAAGTTTTTCAAATCTATGCAGTTGCTTTTCTAAATCTCGATCAGCTTCCTCAAAAAGTCTTTCATTACCCAAAAAATCTTCACCTCTATTAAGATAGACATAATCAGGCCCCCTTATATGAAATAAGCCTTTATATATTGAAAAATTATCAACATACCAATCACCATCTTCATCAGTATAATGTTTTATCTCTAAGAAAGTAGAACACCTCTTTACCTCTATTTTACCTGTCCTTTCATAAAAATTAATCTCAGTATTTCCCAAAAGTCCATCCGCCTTTTTACAAACAAGGTGACGATCATTACGCCCAAAACCTTTATCAAGATACCTTACATTATTATGTGAACAGTAATTCGCCCCACTAACAACTAAAGCAGCGAACGAAAAAGAGGCTATAGGGATACTTAGAGATGATGCAACTCTTCCAATAGATCTTAACAATGTCATTTTAGATTTTCATAAAATAACCCGTTTATAAAACTTTCTATTTGTAACCACTATATAATAAAATTATAATTAACACAAGTTTTGCCTTATAAAAACCATTTTAAACAATATAATCAAAATTTCTACTACAACTACTTGTGCCAAATAAATAACAGAATACAACAGCTTGTATCTATATTATAAGAAGATTATTTTAGCCTAGTAATTTTACTATCCTCGTCGAGTATCATTGGTGTTTAAATACTTTAACACTATATTATTCAATTAAGAGGTATGTAATATGTTGAAAAAGAGGATATTCCTAAGTGGATTTATAACCATCGTAGTAATTATCTTATTGATAGTTGCAGGTCCAGCAGGAGCTGTCCAACTTTCTATTACCTTTAATGATCCAGATAAAATCTACAATCAAGGGGACTTAATAAGTTTTGAAGCAGATATTAAAATTGAAGAGAAAGACTTACATGTTCCCTTAACAAATATTACATTAAAAATTCTAGGTCCAACACCTAAAACATGCACAATTCAATTGAATGGAGATAATGATTGTACGGGTTTTAATATAACTTTATTATCATCTCCAAATAATTTCGGTTATGGATATAGTTATGGTTATGAAAACAGCAATAAATTTGATTTCGGTTATGGTTATGGATACGGTTATAATACAGAAGAACATCTAAAGTTCAAGATAGAATTTTCATCTCAAGATTATCTAACCGGAGATTATTCTGCCTTAATCCAAGCTAACACTGGAAAAGACAATAAACCTTTCTTTGAAAAAGAAGAAGATTTCAAAATAAAAGAAAAAACTAAAGAGCCAACATGTATTGATTTAGAAAAGAATAATACAAAAAAGAAAGTAAGAGAGCTAAGATTGTTTGCTCCAACGGACGTTCCAGAATGTATATCAAAAGGAAGAGTTTTAATTAACTCAGTCATAACTCCAAATTTCAAAAAGCCATTTAATCAGCCAATCACAAACTTAAATGCTCAAGTATTGGTAGATACAAAAAACCTTCCTGATTTGGGTAAAGATGAAATTTATGAAGTTTGGCTAGTTGACAACGAATCAGGATATAAACTAAGTATCGGTTTAATAGATTCAAACCCAAGTGGAAACGGGAAATTAACATATCAAATTAATAGTTATCTGCCAATTCCTGGATTAATAACCAAAGCAGAAAGAACTTATGATGTGGTTATAATAACAAAAGAACCATTCCCAGATTCTGATCCAAATCCATCATCAAATATAATATTGGAGGGCGCAATATGGGCAAAAGACGATTAATATTAATAGCATTTATAGTATTAACTTTAATTTCAACAGCCATAGTTACAGCAATGACTGAAAAATGGACAGCCAATTTGACAACTCCAGATTCAACTAAGGTTATTGGAAAAGCAGTAATAACCTCTTCAATAAATCTATTTATTACAAGTAGAAGTGAAAGAGCAAAAAGAAATTTCCAAGGTTCTATTATAATAGATACAAAAAACCTTCCAAAACTAAAGAAGAATTCAAAAGGAACTTTGACTGAAGTTTATGAAGCATGGTTAGTAGATACTCATTCAGGATATAAACTAAGTATCGGTTTATTTGAGACAGATAAAAATAATCAAGGTACATTGGCATTTAAAACAAGAGCTTACTTTACAGAATACGATAAGGTCGTTATCACAAAAGAATCATTCCCAGATCCTGATCCAAGTCCTTCTTCAACAATAGTCTTATCTGGAGATATTATTAAATAAATTAGAAAAATCCAGTATTATATTCATTCTCAAAAGCATGTCTATCTCCAGTCAATTCCAACATATTACCTTTTTTGTTTCTTCCAAGCATCCATCGCAATGTTTTATTGTTTTTATCAATCTCATCACCAGAGGGACTTAGTCTATGTATCAATGGAATAGTTGAAGATTGTTCACAACCCATCATAAATTCTCTCATAAAAGCTTCATGGACTTGTCCAGCATATTTTCTGTCTGAAAAAGTGAATGTTACATCAACTACTGCAAGATAAACTTTCTTATCTTTTCCACCAATAAATATTTTTTCTAAGGTATTGGTTTTGAAAAAAATTTGAAATGGATTTGTGTTGTCCCAAGTTTCAAAATTATGATATCCAGATGGTCCAATTCCAGATTTAAATCCTGGATCAGCTTCTTCTAGAATTCTATCATTAACAAAACTCATTCTTCTTCTCAAATTATTCCTGTATTGTATAGGTAAATAAAGAATAACTTTAGATAATTTAGTATCTAAATTTTTAAATGCACCATCTTCATCCGAATAAATAGGATTATGCAACAAATCACGAGGGCTATATGCTGTTTTAATAACATCTCTAGCAATACCAACTTTCCCATCAGATATTTCTAATGACATAAATAATTAAAGAGGCAATAAATATTTAAAATATACCTTTCTTTAATTTATATCTTATACAACAACATTAGTTTACTCTAGTGGTATCATCATTCTTTAAATAGTTTATTAACATTTTCTAATTAATTCTTAAGAGGTAATTATGAAAAAAAAGGCGATGATAATACTGATAGTAGCAACTATGCTTGCAATCCAACTAGCTGCTGCTTTGACAATAGATGTAAATTCAGATAAAGAAATTTATTCTTATCAAGAACTAGTAAAAATTAGTTCTTTAATTGCAATTCAAGATCCAGATACACAACTTCCAATAACAAACTTTACAGTTAAAATTAATGGTCCAGTAAAAGATGAATGCACATTTTTAATAAATGGAGAGAATTCATGTCCATCATTTACAATAATTCCAATAGCAACATCATCAGCTTATGGTTTTGATAACTCTTCTGTTATATTTGATGGAAATCTTTACGATTTCAATGAATCATTTGGTTATGGTTATAATGAATCATCATCAGAATTCAGATATGATATTATATGGAATTCAACAAATTCCCCATTAGGAAGATATGTAGCAATCTTTTATATCAACACAGGAAATGATATTAGACCATTATTCTCAGAATTTAATTCATTTAAGATTGCAAATTTTGATCTTCCTGAAATAGCGATAATATCCCCCAATAAAACTATCTATGGAAAAAGACAAATTCCAATAATGATTAAATCAAATAAATTACTAGAAAAAATAGAAATATCTGATAATAATAAACCATTTCAAAGATTATGTAATAGATGTTCTTCTTTTTCTAGACTAATGAGCTTTAATGATGGGGATCATAAAATTATCATAAAAGGAACAGATGAATTTAATAATCTTGATCAAGAAGAATTTTCATTTAAAGTAATATCAAAACCTCCAATAATATTTTCATTTAATCCAAAAAAGACAACAAATGGAAAGTTTGAAATATTCTATTCAGAAGAAAATCTTAAAGATACTACATTTTACTATCGTTCTTCATCATCTAGTGTATTTGATTCTATTTCACTTGGCTTCATAAATCAAACTTGCCCTTCTGGAATGAAGAAAAAATGTTCATTCTTAGTCAATATAACAGATTTCCCATCTCCTTTAGAATATTTTATAGTTTTATCAAATGAAGCTTTATCCTCATCCACAAAACCAACTAAAGTTTACATTGATAATAATATTCCTGAAATAACATTAAACTACCAACAACAAGATAAGAAACTAAATTTAGATATTCAATTAACAGAAAAAGCCAGATTAACATATTCCATCGATAATGGTCTTCCAAGAGTCATATGTAATAATTGTAATCATGCTACTAAACTTCTTTTCCTTAATTATGGAAAACACAATATTATCATAAATTCTATCGACGGAACAGGTAATTCAGACACAGAAACAATGGAAATAACAATATGATAACTACAACATATTAATTACTTATTATATTTTATACCATAATAATGTTTATATATAAACTAGCTCACATATTCATTTACTAAAAGTAGTTAAAACGAATAATCACTATCAAAGGGGGATTTTAATGAGTAAAAAGATAAGTTTGATTTTTGTAACATTACTTCTATTAATTATTCCTTTAGCATTTGCAATAACAGGCTCGGTAGGTAGCGGAAAAATTTACTTAAAAGAAGAAATATCTCCTAATCAGCCTACAGAAATTCAAAAAACTTTAAGAGTAATCAATAACAATGATTTCCCTGTTACAATTACGATAAGTGCAGTAGAAGATTTAACAGATATAACTGAAATAATAGATAATGATTTTGTTCTTAAAGCAAATGAAGAAAAAGATGCTCGTTATGCTTTTACTTTAGTACGTCCAGGAACATATAGCGGTAAAATTCTTACAATGTTTAAGCCTGAAGAAGGTAATGGTATTGCTATATCAACAGAAGTTCAAGTTATTGCATATGGAGAAGGAGATTTCCCTCCACCAGAAGATAACACAGACGATAACACTAATCAAAACAATACCAACACAGATGATAATACTAATCAAGATGATACTACAGATAATACGAATACAGATGATAATACTAATCAAGATGATAACACAAATACTCAACCAAATACTGCAAATAATAATCCATCAACAACTCCATCTAAAACAAATATAAAAACAGACAATATTCAACCAACCACACCAACAGGACAAACAACTAAAACAACTACTACTACTAAAAAACCAAATCCATTCTATGGCACATTTCTAATCTTAGCAATAGTCGTACTTGGATTGATGATATATTTCCTATTAACAAAAAACTCAGGGAGCAATAAAAAATGAATAAAAAAATAATTCCATTGATATTAATAACAATCATGTTTGCATACACTGCATTAGCTGCAGATATAGGTTACGTTGTTAGAGATAATAATTATGTTGACAGCAAAATAACATCCGTGTTTGATCAAATGTCATTAACATATGATATTATTTTATCAAATAATATTCCATCAACAGATTTTTTACAATATAAAGCAATAGTAATTAATGATAATATTCTTAACAATGCAGATCAATTACCTGTAAATTCTCTCGCAGTAGTTTCACTTAATACAAAACATCCAAAAATTTGGGGTTGGACTTTTAATGGAATTTCATCAATAGTCAACTCCCAACCTTTAGATATAAAAAATGTAGCTCCAGATAATCCTATAATGCTAGATCAATTTTCATTTATTCAAGTTTATACTCAATGTTGTACTGATTCTTCTCCGAATAATCCATCAAGCGGACATATTGGAATCCCAGCATACTATTTACTAAGATCAAATATAAGAAATGTTCCATGGACAGTAATAGGTTCAACTGTAGTAAATAATAATGATGCAGTAATTGGTGCAGCCGAAAAAGGAACATTATTCCTTAATGGACAAACAGCTCAGCAAAGAATAGTCTTCTTCGGAATAACAAAAACCCAGTATTGGACATTCCAAACAGAAGAATTATTTAAAAATTCAATTACCTGGGTTATTGCCGGAAGTCTGCCTCCAGAATTTAATGGTCCAATTCCAGATATTTCAATAGAAAAAAATGTAGAAAAATTAAATGCTTACAATCTTAATGATTACTTTAGTTCACCTCACGGAGCAACATTAACATATACACACACTCCAATCCCAAACATAGAAATAACAATAAATGAAGATGGTTCAGTTTCATTAAATCCAAAGAAAAAATTTGTCGGAATACAAAAAGTTACATTTACAGCATTTGATGGAGTCAAATCAACAGACAGTAATGAAGTTACAATAACAGTTCTTGATATTAATCACAAGCCATCACTGACTAATCTAACAGACATGACTGTAGCAGCAGGAACTTTAATAAAATTAAAAGCTCTAGCTACAGACATTGATGATGATCCGTTATCATTCACATTCTCAACCCCATTTAATAGTAATGGAGAATGGCAAACAACAATAGCAGATATTGGAACAAAACAAGTTACAGTAACGGTTACAGACTCTTTCGGATTATCAGATACAAAAACAGTTCAGATTACAATAGTTCCTAAAGTTGTTATTAACGAATTCGTTTCAAATCCAAATACGGGAGATGAAGAATGGATTGAATTGTTCAATCCAAATGACATTCCTGTAACATTATCGGGATTTAAGCTTCAAGATGGTACAACAACTAAATATTCATTGTCTGGAACTCTTCCGGCAAAAGGATTCTTAGTTGTAAGTCCAACATTTACATTAAATAATGATGGAGATATAATTCAACTAAAATCATCAGACGATTCAATAATAGATAAAGTAACATATGGAGATTTTGATGATGGAAATGTAAATGATAACGCTCCAAATCCGGCAAAAGGAAAATCAGCAGGTAGGTTGCCTGATGGATTTGATACAGATAATGATAAATCAGATTTCCATATCTTTGATTTCCCAACAAAAGGAATCTCAAATTCAGCAGATGTAAGGCCTCCAACAGTTAATTTACTTTCACCAACTTCAGGAGCAGTATTAACAACAAGAAACATAGATTTTACATTCTCAGTTTCAGATAATAATGCCCAGCAAATTAGTTGCACATTATTTACAGACATATCCGGAAGTTTTGCCCCATCGTCAACAAAAACAGTAGGCAATGGACAGACAAGCTCATTTAATATACAAGATATCGCCAATGGTGATTATAAATGGAATGTAAAATGTTCAGATGGAAATAATGAAGCATTTGCTCAAGAAGATTTTACATTTGCAATGGATGCTCCATTTGCTCCAGTATTGCAGCCAATTTCTGATATTACAGCTAATGAAAATGATTTAATTACTGTTACAGCAATAGCATCTGATCAAACTCCGGAAGATACCATAATATATTCAATATCAGATTCAAGATTTACACAAATAGGTCCTGGAATATTCCAATGGCAGACAGACTTTTCATCATCAGGAGTTCATATTGTAACATTAACAGCCGAGGATACAGAAGGCTTATCCGACTCAGAAACATTTAAAGTAACAGTAAATAATATTAATAGGGCCCCCGTATTTAACGGACCAATCCAGGATGTCATAATAGACGAAGACACAACAACTCAAATTTCATTATCAACATATTTTAATGATTTAGATAATGATGCATTAACATTCACTTCTATATCTCCAGTAACAGCGATAATATCAATATCATCATCCGGACTTGCAACAATAAATCCAGCACAAGATTTTAATGGAATTGTAAAGATAAAGTTTAAAGCATCTGATGGTCCATCATCTGTCGAATCTAATGAAATTACTTTAACAATTAATCCAGTTAATGATGCTCCAAAACTACTAACAAATATTCCAGATGTTAGCTGGCCTCAAGATACATCATTAACAAATAGCATTGATCTCAACACATATTTTATAGATGTTGATTCATCTTTAATAACTTACACAGTATCAGGAAATAACAGAATTACAGTAACAATAAGTCCTGAAGGAAAGGTTTCATTTTCTCCAATTGGACATTTCAATGGACAAGAAACAATAACATTTACCGCATCTGATTCATTATTATCAACAAATTCAAATCCAGTTAATTTAATTGTTACAAGGCAAAACATAGCTCCAGTAATAGATCCAATCCTTGATCAGACAATGCCTGAAGATGCAACAATTGGGCCAGAAGTTACATTAGCTGCTTTGGATGAAGATGGAACAATATCAAAATTTGAAGTAGCTTCCCAAGATGAATCTAAAGTTAAATGTATTATTTCAGATAAAAGATTAACATTCATTCCAGGAAAAGATTTCAATGGCTTAGCAACATGTGATATTCAAGTTGTTGATAATGAAAATGCAGCTGCTTTAACAACAGTTAAGATAAATGTAACTCCAGTAAACGATGCTCCTGAAATTAAAGATTATTCTCCAAAGAGAGATCCAAAAATAACAGAAAATGGTAAACAATCATTTTCAGTAGATGTTAATGATATTGACAGTCCAGAAGCAGATATCTTAGTCAGATGGACAGTAGATGAAAATTTTGCAGCATTGGGAAAAACATTCACATTTAATTCACCTGGAGAAGGAACTTATAAAATTAAAGTAACAGTTTCAGATGGGGAATTTACAGTATTTAGAGAATGGAAATTAATATCATCAAGAATCCCGATAGCAGATTCATTTGATGGGAATACAACTGATTTTAGTAATTTAACAGAGGATCAGCTAAAGAATATGTCTTGCTTAATCCTAGAAAAAACACAATATGGTAAAATAGATTTTTGCGGAAAAGCAGTAATTGACATGAGAGATGTTGTTGATCTAGATTCATTTGTAACAATATCTAAAGGATTAATTGGAATAGATACAATTGAACTTCCTGCATTCAAAGGAAAAGCAGCCCAGCTTTCAATGTACAACCTAGAATCATCAAAAACACCTTTAATATTCTTTAATGATCCATATACTTTAGATTTATCAAAGATAACAACAACATGTCCAGGAGATAGATGCAAGAATATTAATTTCAATCCATCAACAAAGAAATTAGTATTTGATCTAACTAAATTTTCAATATATAAAGCATCTGATCAAACTCAATTGACATGCTCCCAACAAAATGGATTTGCCTGCTCATCTCAAGATCAATGCTCAGGTAATTTACTCCCAAGCTCAGACTCAGCATTCTGTTGCTCAGCAAAATGTTCATTGGGAAACGAAACAAGCTTAGACAGATGTGAAGTAGGAGTTAAAGGAAATTTAGAAATTACAATAAAAGAGCCTGATGCAAACGATGATTTTGCTCCAGGTGAAACAATCCCATTAAACATAAAAATAAAAAATAATAATAATGAAAAAAAGGATTTAATTGTCCAGGCTACATTATTTGATGAAACAGAAGATGATGAACTAGATAAAGTTGAATCAGACGAGATAAATGTAAGAAAATCAGACTCTGAAGATGTTGAACTTCCATTAAAAGTTCCATCATTTGATTTAGATGAAGACAATGATTACATAATTTTTGTAAAGGTATTCGAAAATAGCGATGAAGATTTGCAATGTAATGAAGATATAACATCAATAGACATCAAACTAAAGAAACATAATGTTGTCATCAATAGATTTGATCTAGCTCCATTAGACGTTCAATGTGGAGATGTAGTTTCAGCTATAGCTGATGTGCATAACATTGGAACAAGTGATGAAAATGATATCCAAGTTATTTTGTCTAACAAAGATTTAGATTTATTAGCAAAGACAGACATATTTGAACTTCAAAGGATTGGAGATGATGATTCAAAATCACTTGAAAGATTTACATTCAAACTTCCAGATAAAATAAAAGGTACATTTTTAATAGACGCTACAGTATTCTCTGGTGGAAATGAGGACACAGTTACAAAAGAGTTGAGAATAGATTGCAATATTCCTTACATTGACTTAGCATTATTGCAAGAAACATTAGATGCAAAACCAGGATCTTCAATAACAGTTCCAGTTTCAATAGCTAATACAGGAACTGATCCTATTACAATTAGCCTAGAATCAGATCCATTAGCTTCCTGGTTAAGCAAAGATGCTGTTTTAATAGAGTTACAGCCATCTGAAACAACAACAACTTCATTAACAATCCATATTGCAGATGAAGCTCCGGCTGGAACCTATCCATTATCAATAAAAACAAAATTAAATGGAGCAACAATAGCACAGCAAACACAAACAATCAATATTGCTCCATCAGATACAAAATATGTTCCAGTATACTCAGAAGGAAGTAAAAAAACAAAATCAGGAAGTTTGAAATTATCAAGAATTCCAACAATAATACCATCAGCAAACTCACCAATTGCAGTAATCTTCTTGATAATAGCAAACATATTGCTTTTAATCTTGATTATTGTTATTTTAAGAAGATTAATGAAATAACCCATTTCTTTTACAAACCGAAACATTTATATAGTTATTACACATAATTAAGTGTATAACGTGTAATAAATGGAGAAAATATGCCAACCCTAACACTTGCAATTTCAGCAGATTTGAAGAAAGAAATGGAAATTTTTCCAGAATTAAACTGGTCAGAAATAGCAAGAGAAGCGATAGCAGAAAAGATAGATGAATACAAACTATTTAAATCAATAATTGCAAAATCAAAACTTAAACAGAAAGATGCTCTAAAATTTGGTGAGAAGATAAATGAAGAACTTTATAATGAATACAAAAAGAAAGTTAAGATGTGAGCTAGATGAAGTTGGTAGTGGATGCAAATATAATATTTTCAGCATTAATTGCAGGAAAACTGACAGATATATTTTTATCACCTAAATTAGAACTTTTTGCTCCAGAACTATTGTTTGTTGAAATAAGAAAACACAAAGAAGAATTAAAACAAAAATCCCATCTTTCTGAAGAAGATTTCGAAATTATATTTAATCTACTGAGAAGGAGAATTAAAATAGTGTCGATGACAAGATTTATTCATAACTTTAGAAAAGCTGAAGAGCTATTAGAAGATCATATCAAAGATGCACCATACCTAGCATTAGCCTTAGAGCTTAGATGTCCATTTTGGTCTTATGAAAAAAGATTCAAGAAAATAAAAGATATAGAATGTTTAACAACAAAAGAAGTTGCAAAACTGATAAAATAGGAATTCTACAAGAAAGCTAAATTTAGA
>DATDYQ010000069.1:0-6375 GCA_035288965.1 Candidatus Nanoarchaeia archaeon | reverse complement strand
CTAGAATATTTTAAGATATATAATGGACTAATACTTGAATCAAACCATGTATCCAAAACTCTTTGATCACCTCTAAATTCAGTACTTCCACACTTACATTTTTTTATTGGTGGATTTTCCTTCCAAGGTTTGTAATATCTTCCTTTTTCAGGAACAATAATTTCATTACATTTCTTGCAATACCATAAAGGAACTTCTGTAGCATAATATCTTCTTCTTGTTATCGGCCAATCAATACTTACTGAATTTATCCAATCAATTAATATCTGTCTTGAATTTTCATGATAAAAATTAATTTTCTTAGCAATCTCCATCATTTTTTCTTTATAGTCTAATTGCTTGACATAATATTCTTTCATAAAAATAAATTCAATCGGATCTTTACTTCTCTCACATATCGGAGTTCTATGAACGATTCTTTCTTGCTTTGCTAATAATCCTTCTTCTTTTATTTTTAAAGCTAAAGCCTTTTGTGCATCTTTTATATTCATTCCTTTCAAAAATCCAGCATTTTCATTCATAGTTCCATCTTTATTTATAGAAATAATTGGTTTTAATTTCATCTCTCTAAAAAATCTTATATCAGTAACATCCCCAAAGCTGCACATCATCATTAATCCAGTTCCTTTATCTTGTTGTGCAAAACTATGCTCCATAATTGGAACTTCTTTGTTAAAAATAGGGGTTATAGCATGTTTTCCTTTCAAATGTTTATATCTTTTATCATTTGGATTATAAATTATCATCCCGCAGCTTGGAATTAACTCTGGTCTTGTTGTTCCTATTATTATATCTTCTCCAGTTTCCTTAACTTTAAATTTAATATCATTGAAAAAACTCTTTAATTCTTCATATTCAATTTCAGCATCTGCTATTGTTGTTTGACATCCTGGACAATAATTGTTTGCTCTTTCATCTTCATAAATTAATCCTTTATTCCATAAATCAATAAAAGTTTCCTGAGTTAATTGCCTGTAATCATCACTATCAGTGTAATAAACATCTCCAATCTTATTTCCAACTTCAAAAGAATTAAAACTTATTCCTAATCTTAAATAAGAATCAACACTTTCATTGCTTGTTTCTTCTAAAACCTTTTTACAATATTCAATAAAAGTTTCTCTAGGAACTTCAGTTAATTTTATCTTAAATTTCTTTTCAGCAGCTACCTCAATAGGTAATCCATTTCTATCCAATCCTAAGGGAAACAAAACATTAAATCCTTTCATTCTCCTATATCTAGCAAACATATCCATCAAAACATAAGTCGTTGCTTGCCCGATATGTATAGAAGTGTTAACATAAGGCGGTGGGGTGTCTATAGAATAAATTTTCTTGTCATTTTTAACAAATTTATAATCTTTATTTCTTTTCCAAGATTCATAAATTTCATTTTCAAAATCTTTGCTCCATTGCTTCTCTTTTATCTTAGGATCTAACATGGTAAAAATTTGATAAATAGTTTATTTAAAACTTTCTAATGGAAAGAATATATATTTATGTTCCTTATAAAACAACATGTATTTATAATTCTTAATAATCCCAGCAAATTGCTTTTTTATTTCACCTAATAAACTTCTTAATTCTTGTATTGATCTTATCTGTACATCAATTTCAATATCATCTCCGCCCAAGACTTCACTATCATAAATAATGTTTGGATTCTGTTTAATAAATGCTTTAAACTGTTTTTCTTTTTCATTTGTTAAACTATGTAAATTAAAATGTACTTTAAAATATTGATAACCTAACTTTTCTATATCAAACATTGTTCTATATCCTAAAATTATTTTCTTTTTCTCGAGTTCTTTTATTCTTGCTGTAACGGTTTTAGTAGTTATTTTCAATTTTTTAGCCATATCTAAAATAGAAATTCTAGAATTTGGTGTTAATATTTTTAATATTTCAACATCTTTCTTATCAATATCTATCTTTTCTGATTCCGAAATAAAAACATATTCTTCAGTGTTATATTTTTTCTCTAAAAGATAAGCTCTAGGATAGTAAGAAACTTTAATAAAAATTGTGAGCCATCTTTTCTCGATAAAGTTTATATATCTTTTTAATATATCTCTCCATAAATTGTTCATCTCCCTAGTTGATTTAGCTAAAATCCACATACCTAAATCAAATTCTCCATCTATAGAAACGATCCATGTTACTACATCTTGATTTTTTAAAAAATTAATTATCTCGTTCTCCTTCTCAGGAGTAATATTTTGAAGTTTGATATATAATCTAAACGAAATAAATCCCAATTTGCTAACGTCAATTATTGTATGAAATTGTTTTATTACTCCCGCTTCTTGTAATTTGTTTATTCTGTATATAACTGAATCTTTACTTAATCCTATTTTCTTAGCAATTTGATGATAAGATTGCCTGCTATCAATATCCAATTCATAAAGCAATTTTCTATCTTTTAGGTCTAATTTTAACATTTTTAAGACAAAAATAACTATTATTATATAAATATTTCTCTTTTAGCTTAAAATTCAATAAAAAGCTTCTTATAGATATTATTACTACTAATTAATAATAAATAAAGGAGAGTAGAAAATGGAAGAAAACAGAACAGATAACTGGACAGTACAAATTCATGGCCAACAATATGGGTATGGTTGGGGAAATAGAACAGATGAAGAAGTCCGAAGATCTTTAGTCAGATATTATAACGATGATGTTAAAAGAGCTGAAAAAGAAAAATTGGTAGGTTACACAAAATTGGTCGGTAAGGGTTTAGTTGGTTTAACCGCAATATTATCCCCTATTTTTGTTTCATTTGCTTTAGTTGGTCAGTATGGTAGGAACCACCCAACCTTTGTAGATTATATGTCTCCTATATTAGCTACAGTTCCGGTGCTTGCAGGCATAGCTTTTTTGGGAAGAGATTATGCTAATTGGATTGGAATAACAAGAGATAACATACATGAAGTCTCTAAAAGAATTAAATATAATAAAACTAGAATAAAAACATTAGAAGAAAAATTATAAATTTTTCATACGTTAGATCTAATAAACCCGTTCACCCAATCCTTATTTTAGAAACATTTTTAAAAGGTATCCTATCTATTTTAACAATATGTCATTTGTAAACACCCTGCCATATGTTAGTAACCCAATAGAGGAATTTTCAGATTTTAAGTTTGTCAGCTGGGAAAAAGAAATTTATCCAAAATTCAAAGGTGAAATAAATAAAGAAGAACGGGATTTCTTTCTTAATCTAATAATAAAAAATAAACTTAAGAGCATCATTGACTTTGGTGTTGGTGGTGGAACTGAATTAAGTGGGATAATAAAAGGATTAAAAGAAAGGAAATATTCTACAGATAGTATTGAAGCTAATGAAGTAGATGAAGATTTTATTAATCAAGCAACTAAATTATTTAATAAGAATAAGCAAAAGGTTATCATTCATAAAGCAAATTGGTTAGATCTTCCTCAAGCAGACCCGCCTTACACTCATATATTTGATTTTGGTTTTTTAACTGGAAATTCATTAACCTACATTGGCGGAGGAACAAGAGAATATACAAAAAAAGCTCAGCAAATTGCAGTAAACAAGTTCGCACAATTATTAAAAAAAGATGCTTATCTTTTCATTGATACGAGAAATTATGATTATATCCGATCTTTAATGAATCTGCCTAAAGAAAAAATATTTGAAGAGTTTACCTTTGATTATTCTGTTTATTATCACGGAAAAATCTTAGCATTCCCCGCTTATATAAGTGATACAGTTGTTGTTCTACACTATTATGATAAACCACACAAAAAATGGGGTAAGTTAGATCTATATCCTATCTACCAAAAAGATATGATAGAAATTTTAAGTAAAGATTTTATAATAGAAAAGATATATCATGACTTTAAATCAGAAAAGAAAGAAAAAAGTCTTTTTGTTCAGTATCTTGTAAGAAGAAAATAGTCTAACTAAATTTTTCTAATAAACCCTAGGTCTTTTATCTATCTTAGTAATTAAAATTATTCTTAGATTTTCCTTTATTTTATATAATGCCCTATAATTTCCTATCCTATATCTAAAAAGCTTCTCTCCTTCCTCTCTGCCCAGGAATTTTGAATCAGTAGGAATGGGATTTTCTGACAGTCTTCTCAACCTATTTAATATTCTTCCCTTAATATGCTTATCAAGCTTATATAAAAATTGTTCTGAGTTCTGTGATAAACGAACTTCATAAAGATTAGGCAATTCTCTTCGTTTTTCCTTTTTTTAAATCAATCTCAGCCTCTCTTAAAGAAATTATATCATCATAGGTTAAAATTCTATCTACATCAACCAAATGTTTTTTAAGATGTTTTATCTCAGTTTTAATTCCTTTTAATTCCCTCATTATCATCTTTGTTCCGTTTGTCATATAATCTGTATATCTTATAAACTTAAAAAGCTTTCTATCCATTCCACCTATTATAAAGAATTAAAGTAACTATAGTTAATATTAAACTTAACACTAATAATATTAAAGAAAATGTAAAAGCTCCCTTATCTTTGCTAAAAAATCCTTCATCAGAACTTCCTTTTATTAAATCATTAACACTAAATCCAGTAATTGCAGCTTGTGTTAACACCAATCCAAAAATAACAATAATTACAAATAGAATTACAACTATCCCCCATTTTTCCCCTTCGGCCATAAAACTACTAATACCTTATTGTATATAAAATTATCTACTCTATTTATTAATTTTTACATCTTTTAAATAATAATGGAAAGTCAAATTTTTAGAAATCTTTCTGGAAGAGCAAATGTAAAATGGTTAGGGAAAGTATTAGAAATTCCGACTTCAAGAAATGGAGGAATAGATTTAGTTGATGATAAATATGGAGTAGAAATTAAATCTAGGCTAAATACATATCCTCAAAATTTTGCGGTACATTCTTATCAAATATCTCAATTTGAAGAAGAAAATCCTAACCAAACTTTATATTGGGCATTTTTAATATATGGATTATCTAAACCTGTTAAAAAAATTAAAACGCATAATGTAGAAAGACTAATTAGTGAAAGAAAAGTTTGGCTTTTAGAATGGGATTGGATTAAAAAGTTACCAATATGTGATCCTAAAACAGGTCCTTATGTTTATATTCATAAAAAAGATTTTATAGATACAAAGTTTCGTAGATATGGAGCAAGTAATGGAATTCTTTATCTTCCAATAAACACCCCCTTAGAGGAAAGATTAATAGTTCCTTTCTAATAAAAAACTATATAAACAGCTTAAAAGTCATTTCTATTATGGGTCGGTAGCTCAGAAACATGATGAATGTTGAGCAACCTGGGAGAGCACACGACTGAAGCTCGTGGTATCGGGGGTTCAAATCCCTCTCGGCCCATATAACTATATTACTCCCTTTCCAGAATTAATAACAATAATTTTATCCTCTTTTTTAAATTTTATCTTCTTAAATGCTCCCAAAACAACTGCACTGGAAGGTTCACATTTAACCATTTTTTTAAATTTATCATAAGCTTCTCTAACCTCTTTTTCATTTAGCAAAATTAACTTGTTTCCTTTTTTTACAATCTTCTTTATCTCATTTTGATAAGGGGTATGTATTGTATGTAATTTATCTGCAAAGCTTTTTATCTTATTTTTTACCCCTACGCCAATAAGTATGGTTTTTAATCCATATTTTTTTATTCCATAATATAATCCAACAAATGTTTCACCGCTTCCTATTGGAACTATTACATAATCTGGTTTTTCATTTTTTAATTCTTTAATGATATCCATACCAGTTTGATGAAATCCAGTAGAAACGTTTAGTATTCTTTCATCTCTTCTTTCTCTAGCTAAATTTATGATCTCTTTTTGTGATAAAATTTTTTTGTTTAAGTCTACTTCCAGTATTTTATGACTATACTTCTTTATGATATTTTTTATCTTTTTCTTTATTTTTATATCAACAATGCAAACCAACTGAATTTTTGATCCTTTAGTAAATCTAGCTAAACTATAACAAGCATTTCCAGAAGAAATAATTACCAATTTTTTTATTTTATTTTTTCTTGCCTTTTTAATAATTAACTCGCTTCTTCTATCTTTATATGTTCCAAAGGGATTCCTACTTTCATCTTTAATATATAAATTATATCCAAATAATTTAGTTTTTATTAATCTTGTTTTTCCAACTCTCTTTTTCATTGTTTATCTAAAATTGAAGTTGTTTTTATCTTTTACTAAAATGTTAAAAGTAAGTTTATCTAACAATTCATAGAAAACTATATAAACTACATAATTCATTTTCCAATATATGTTAAGAAATAAGAGGGGTGCAATAGAGCTTTCTATAACAACAATTATTATCATAGTTATAGGTGTTGCTTTACTTGTTCTTGGACTAACTTTCGTTTC
>DATDYQ010000068.1:0-17032 GCA_035288965.1 Candidatus Nanoarchaeia archaeon | reverse complement strand
GATTCAGACTTAGTCTGGCCATCTCAATATGATTCAGAAATAATAAATATAAAGGTTAATGATATTCCTTATCTAGAAACAATTTCAGAAGTAATTGTCAACGAAGATGCTTTAGTTGTAATAACCGCAAATGCAGTTGATGTTGATGATACTCCAACTTACTCTATTAATGATTCTAGATTTATTCAAAATAATAATATTTTTACATGGCAAACTAATTATGATGATTCAGGAATTTATTATGTAAGAATAACAGCTTCAGATCCAACTTCCTCTGTTTATCAAGATGTAAAAATAACAGTTAATAATGTTAATCGTCCACCTGTAATGCAATTTATTCCAACAATAAATGTAAATGAAAATGATTTAATTACAATAACAGCCATAGTTACAGATCCAGATAATCAAAATTCAGTCACAAACGATGATAATATAATAACATATTCAATAAACAATTCAATTTTCAATCAAGATAATAACCTTTTCACTTGGCAGACAAATTATGATGATTCAGGAATTTATTATGTAACCGTTTCATCTTCAGATGGGGAATTTATAGTAGCTCAAGTTGTGCAAATTAATGTTAATAACTTTAACAGACCTCCAGTATTGCAATTTATTCCCAACATAACTAAAAATGAAACAGATATTATTAAATTACAATTAATAGCTTCTGATCCTGATAATCAAAATTCAGTCACAAATGATGACAATGTTTTAACATACTCAACTAATTTCATGAACTTTATTTCTTATTTAAATAATAACATATTTAGATGGCAACCAACTTATAATGATTCAGGAATTTATGATATAACAGCTTCTGTTTCAGATGGAACTAATGTAGTTGGTCAAATGTTTAGATTAATTGTAAATAATTCCGAACCTCCAGCATATGGAGACTCAGGAAATAGTAGAAGACGTTATGTATTATATCCTGAACCTTAACTATTTTAAATGCAACTCAACCACATCTCCATCTTGCAATAGGTGATTCAATCCAACTTGCTGAGCTTGATGTATTGCTGATTTCCCCCAAATTCTTGCAAATCTAAATCTCTTTACAAAATCTTTATGAACATTTTCAGCTAAATCCAAAACTTTGCTTCCTTTTTTTAATGATATAGGTGGAAATTCTTTTTTCTTTCCAGGAGTTTTAGTAAACACGTGAATTATATTC
The DNA here is from genome assembly GCA_035288965.1 of Candidatus Nanoarchaeia archaeon. GTDB lineage: Archaea > Nanobdellota > Nanobdellia > SCGC-AAA011-G17 > JAGVZF01 > DATDYQ01. The sequence continues at coordinate 15,852 of DATDYQ010000068.1, read as the reverse complement.
AAATTTTTCCATATTAAATTTCTTATTTTATTAACATCATTCTCTTTCTTCACATTAAAATTTATTAAATCAAAATTATTTGCTTTAAACTTCTTATCTCCATTAATTATAATAATCCCATTAGTAAATATAACAACATCGCTTTTAAATTTTGCTGAATTTAATTTAACGCTTCCCCGATCTAACTCTTTTATTAGTAAATTAAACTCTTTTTCAGGGTTTTCTCTTAATAGTAAAATAACTAAATCAGCATTTCTTATTATTCCCATGTGGGCTGGTCCTTTACTTCTTGCCATAAAATTTTCAGTTATAGCTGGAATCTCAACTAACTGTAATTTTAATCCTTCATAATCTAAAATTCCAACTTCTGGTTTTCCTGTAGTAAATTCATATCCACTTATTATTGGTTTAGCATTTGTTATTTTTGCTAAGAAACTGCTTTTTCCAGAATTTGTTACTCCAACTATTGCTATTTGTGCAGCCCCTTCTTTTTTTACAGCTATCTGTTTACCTTTTCCCTTAGATTGTGCTTTTTCTTTTTCTAACTGTGTTTTTAATCTTGTTATTCTTTGCTGAATGTTTTGAACTAAATTCTCACTCGACTTATGTTTTGGCACTGTAGCCATCATCTTTTCAGCAGCTCTTAATTTCTCTTGCAAAGTCTGAGCTTTATTATATTCCCCCTCAGCTAACAAATATTCATATCCTGGATTTACTGGCATAGAATTTGATTAAACTGTCAATTTATTAAAACTTTCTAAAGTTTTTATAGTTTAGCGCAATAACAAAAATTGATTTAAATTAACTTATAACTAATAAGTGATAATAAATAGTAAGATTTATAAATCATTTGTTATTTATATCATTATGCCAACTGAATATCAAAGACCTCAATTAATTGCCTGGATAGGAGAAATTAAAGCTTTTAGACCAGCCAAGTTAAAGGAGCAAGAAGATCAATTTTCAGCTTTTGATCTAGAAAAAAGTGTTCAGTTTATTGGTGAAGATATCTTTTCAAATTCTTTAGATTTAGTTGCATCTGTTTATTTAGAACCTATAAAAATAATTGAGAGGGCATCCCAAGGGATAACGCAAACTAATTATTTTGAAGAAAGAAAAAAATGGCGATATGAAGTTCTTCGCGAAATTGTCATTAATGCTGAAAGGATAGCAGTTAATATGAAAATTCCATATTTCAGTTTAATTAATTTTTTGGGACATAAAGAAAGAACATTAAGATTTTCTTCAGAACAAAGAGGGGTTAAAACATCTAATGTTGATCTTCCTAAAGAAGAAGGTTTCTATAGTAATATTAGAAAACTCGGTAGAGAGTATGGTTCAGTCTTGCGGGAAATTCAAACTCATTCTTCTACTCCTCCTCCGTCAGATAGTATTGAATTTATATTACATCCAACAGCTCAATTTTATATTCCAAGATAATTTATTAAAACTTTCTAATTTTTCTTTTTTGGTTCCCAACCTTCTCTAACCATATCCTTAAATTCTTGACCACTCATTTTTCTAGGTAAATATCCAAATATCTCTCTAAGATCTGCAGGTTTAAGTTTTAGTTTAACTTTTTTCATCATAATAAATAATCTTGCAAATTTAAATATCTATCTCCTAACATTCCTTTTTATAATAAAAATAGCTAATAATATTGCTATTGCAATAAAAATATATCCTGTTGTTAATCCCAATCCACCTTGTAATTTACTTAAAACAACATTTCCAGTTGTTTTCTCGCAATCTTTAATATTAAAATGCAAACAATCTCCATTACTACATTTATCTATCGTACATTCATTGTTATCCTCACAATTATCATCATAAAAACATATATTACTTGGAACTTCTTCAGGTACAAATATTTCTTCTTGAATAGGAATAACCTCTTCTGAAACATCTTCTATTACAGGTTCATTAACACTTGGTCTATTCCCAACTTCTTCATGTAAACATTTTCTTGGCTGTCCTAAACATAAATCTTTAGTATAAATATCCTTGTCATTACAATCTCCATTTGTTATGCAAACATCTCCTAAACTTCCACATTTATCATTTCTACAATTAATATCACATTTAACATTATAATAAACACTAATATCTAATTCCACATCAACTCTTGATATGTCTTCAACAGATAAATAAGCTCCATTAACATTCCCTTCATGATTAATTATATTTTCCATATTATTCACGCAAACTCTAACTTGCTCATTATCATCTTCTGTATTAATTCCTAAAACAGTTATGTTTTTTCCTCCAACTTCTAGGCTTTGCCCAACTTTCAATGTTTCTCTATCGTTAGCTTCAGCTATAACAAATGTTGCAAATATTAAAAGAATTACAAAAATTAACACAGCTCTTTTTACCATAGTGCTTTTAGGTTAGTAAACTACTTAAATTTAACTTTAACCACTAGCTGGTATCATTACAAAAGCTTTTAAACCATTATTCTTAATCTTAATTATGGTAGATGCAATAAATATTAACAGTACAATAACCGATTTAATTATAGCCATTTTCATATTATTGATAGGAATTTTTATCGGAAGGGCAATAAGCAACTTAACAAAAAAAGTTATACTTGAATTTGAAATAGATAAGCTTATTAAAAAAGGCATAGGATTAAGACTATCAATAGAATTATTAATTCCAGCCATTGTAAAATATGTTATTTACATAACATCAATAATATTTGCCATTAATCAACTAAATTTTGCAGAAAATATCTATATCATCTTATTGAGTATATTGGCTTTTTCAATAGTGCTTATGATGTTATTGGCATTAAAAGACAGCTTACAAAACATCTCAGCAGGATCATCTATTATTAAAAAAGGTTTAATTAAAAAAGGTGAAAACATAAAGATAGGAAATATAGAAGGAAAGGTTGAATCTATCGATCTATCAGAAACTAAAATTATTACTAAAGATAAAGAAACATTGTTTATTCCCAATTCTTACTTTAAAAATAACATCTTACTTAAAAAGAAAGATACAAACACAAAGTGACACAAAAACTATTTAAACTTACCTTACATAACAGTTATTAATGGGGGTGGTCGCCATGAACTTCTTAGCCAAAGATCTTAAAGATGATGAAGAATGGGATTATTGGGAGGAAGAAGAATAGCTTATTTTTTCTTATTTTTATTTCCTAATCCAAATCTAGCTAAATCTATTTTATAAGGAGACATTTTATATTTGTTTAAATAATCACCAAATCTCTTCTCAAATCTTAATTGTCTTCTCTCAAAATAATCTTCTGCTAATGTTGTTAAAGCAACTAAAGCTGCTCCTACTCCGATCATAGCAAATATTACTGTTACTATCTTTCCAATATCAGTTTTTGGTACTAAATCTCCATATCCTATTGTTGTTATTGTTATTCCTGTAAAATAAAAAGAATCAATATAATTCCATCCCTCAATTTGATGAAACAATCCAGTTCCAATAATTAGTAGGGTAATTAATGCAGCTACAGCAGCTGCTAATCTTGCAGTTGTTTTCATATTTTTAAAAAGTTAATAATTAGTATAAAAGCTTTACTCCTGTTTAGAAAATTTAATCAATCAAATATTATAATTTAATTACTATCTTTCATTCACCATTATGACCTACGCGATAATCCAAAGAGTTTTCCTAAAATTCCCTTAGATTTCTTTTCATTTTTGGTTTTTTCCAATTCTTCTTGAGATTCTTTTGTCATATATTCCATAATTCTTCTTTTGAAATAGGGTAATAACCGTTGTTCTATGTCATAAACCCCATCATAGCTATTATTATGCCATTTTCTTGATTCCTGTAAAATTTTTTCTGTTAATTTAAACCCATCTTCCGCAATTAATCTTTTTTCTCTTGTGGTAAGAGTATCACTAGGTAATGTTTCAATAAAATCCCAACCCAAACGAAATCTATATTTTGAAGCTCTTCCACTAACAACTCTCTCTGCATCTAAATCATGTTTGTATCCTATTAATGCTTCAAGATATAATGTGATTGCTTCATTGGCCCACCGTATCCTATGATCATAGGTATGGTTCATATCAGCTTCTTTATCTAAACCACATAATTCAAAATCAAAATCAGCGATTCTTAGACGATATTCTAAGGGGTCAATAAATGGTTTTCCAAGAGGATGATACCCTGTTAATGAGGTTCTGATTATATCTTCATAAGTAAGCAAAATACCAAAAGCAAGTTCATCCTGTCCTCTTTGGCTCGCCTGCATAATTTGTTCCCTTACAGAGCCTATACTTCTATAATCTATACTTTCTTCTTCAAGATTTCCCATTTTTATCTCCAAAGTTACTATTTATTAAGAGTATCTAATATATAAAATATTTTATTAACTTTTTTATCAAAATAACAATATTTATAAATAAAAGGTATTTATAGTAAAATATGGATATTAAAGACTTAAAGATACTTAAAGAACTCGATATTAATGCAAAACAATCAAATAATCAAATAGGAAAAAAAGTTAAATTAAGCAAAGAAGTAGTAAAATATAGAATTGATAGATTAATCGAAAATAAAGTAATAATAAAATTCTACGCAGTTATTAATTATTTTAAATTGGGAATTGGAAAATATAAATTATATATAAGATTGACAAATGTAAATAAAGAAAAAATAGAAGAAATAGCAGAATATTTCAATAAACATAATAAAACAGAATGGGTTGCTCTTACAACAGGTAGATGGGATATCGTTGTTGGATTCTTAGTGCATAATGTTAATGAATTTGATGACGAAATTCAATTAGTACTTAATAAATTCTCAAACTATATCCAAGAGAAGGCAGTAACCACAACATTATATCTAGTTCACTCAAGCAGAGAATTTTTATCTTCTCCCAATAAAGAGATTAATCAAATTATCTATCATACATCAAAAGATAAACAAGAAAAAATTGATAATATAGATGAACAAATATTAAGATTAATAGCAAATAATGCAAGATTTCCAATAACTGAAATGGCCCAGAAATTAAAAGTAACTCCAAGAATTATCCAATATAAAATTAAAGATTTAGAAAAAAAGAAGATTATTCTTGCATATAAGGCTCATTTAAATCCAAAATCAATAGATAAAATATTCTGTAAAGCCATAATTTACTTAGCAAATGTTACACAAACTAGATTAAACAGTTTTATTCATTACGCTTCATCACTTTCCGGAGCAATATGGCCACAAAGAGTTATGGGTAACTGGGATTTTGAGCTCGATTTTGAATTAGAAGATTATGATAAATTTCAAAATATGATTTTAGATATAAAAGAAAAATTTCCAGATATAATAAAAGATCATGATTTTTGTATTGTTTCAAAAGAATTTAAATTAGATTTATATCCAAATTGTTATCCTATATTAAAATAATTCTATTCATATCTCAGCGCATCAACAGGATTCATCTTAGCTGCCTGTCTTGCTGGTAATAATCCAGCTAAACTTCCAACAACAAAAGAAAACAACAAGCTTCCAATGATTAATGGCCATGAAAATGATGCTCTTATCAAAGCAGTTCCCCAATATTGCTCAGCAAAAAACTGAACTAATAATCCGATACCAACTCCAATAGAAATTCCAATCACTCCTCCGACTAATCCTATAATTCCTGATTCAATTAAAAATATCTGCATTATATCAGAATATTTTGCTCCAATTGCTTTTAATATTCCAATATCTTTAGTTCTTTCTAGTACACTTGTATACATTGTATTCATTATTCCTATACCGCCAACAATTAAACTAATAGCAGCAATTCCGATTAAAACAGCTTGAACTATTTGTAAAACTACATTAAAAGAAGCAATTACTTCCTCACTTGTTTGAACTTGAAAATCTTCCTCTCCCTCTTTTAGATGTCTATCTCTTCTCATTTCTTTCTTAATTTTTTCTGCAATAACATCAACATTTTCATTTGCATTGATATTGGCTGCAATAATGCTTAAATCATCTTCTAGATTGAATATATCTCTAAAAGTATCTAAAGGTATTAAAAAAGATTCATCTTGTATTGGATTTCCTATTCTCTTTCTTACTCCGACAACATCAAAACTTTTTCCTTCTATTAATATCTTATCACCAATTTTAACTTCCTTTCCAAACATGCTATCTCTATGTGATATATCATATCCAAGAACAACCTTGCTAACATCTCCTTTTTTTAACTGTCTTCCTTCTCCAACATCCAATCCCGTTCCTAATACTTTAAGTTCTTCAGGATCTGGAGGTATCCCAACGACATATGTAAATCTTACTTTATTATTAAACTCGGCTTTTGCTGGATTTAAAGTATAACCAAAAGCATTATCCACCCCATTAATATCTTCTATTAAATTTAAATCATGATCTGTTATTTTAGCTTGACCTGTTCCAGGTGTAGGTGGTCCAAGATCAGATCCTCCTGGTTGTATTAATATTCTATTTGCTCCTATTGTAGAAAATTGTTCATTAATAGCATTCTGTAATCCTTGTCCTAAACTTATTAAAGAAACAACAGCTGTTATTCCTATAACTATTCCAAGAACTGTCAGCCAAGATCTTAATTGTCTATGGCTTAGTGTTTTTAAAGCCAAAATGAAATAATCAAATATCATTTTTTCCTTCTTAATCTTCTGAATAAGAATATAGCAACAAGAATAACAACTATTACTATTAAATAAATAAGTGAATTACTTTTCTTTACCAATCCAAGCTTTTCAGCTTCTTCTTTTGTGTAAACATTAAAGCTAATTATTTGATTATCAATATATAAATTATTATTTGCATCTCTATATTCTAATGTTAAAGGTAATTCTCCATTTCCATTCAAATAAATATTAAAATCAGCTGTCTGTGAATCATCTATATCAATATCTCCAATATAAACCGTATCACTCCCTATAATCTCATAATTACTTGATTGTTCTAATGTAACAGTTAAAAACTTAATATCACTCAATCCTTTATTAACAAAATTTATTGTAACAATTCCTGAACTTTCCTTATACAATATATCTGATGTTTCAAGTTCAACTAATAATTGTGGTTTTGCTTGTATTGTTAAACTTATCAAAGCATCTTTACTAATATTTTCATAGCTTACATGTATTGGTATCTTATAAACTCCGGGACTTGCATTTGGCAATGCTACAATATTAAATAAGATATTTTCAGTATCTTTTTTATTAATCTCTTTTATTACAAATTCAGTAGAACTATCGAGAGGGGCAAAAGGAACTTGTGTTAAATCTAGTTTTACAGCTACATTTTCTATATCTCTAGTTCCGACATTTCTTAGATCAATAGAAACTTGTAAATTTTCACCTGGAGCAACTTCTCTAGGGCTTGAAAATACACTTTCTATTGAAATCTCATCAGCATAAACACTTCCAATTACTAATAAAAATAATATTAACAATAAAAATTTCTTCATTCTGCTATCCTCCCATCCATAAATCTGATTATTCTTTGGGCATTTTTTGCTACATTATCATCATGAGTAACTAAAATTATTGTTTTTTTCTTAGTTTTATGTAAATTTTTGAATATTTCCAATATATCATGTCCTGTTTTGCTATCTAAATTTCCAGTAGGTTCATCAGCTAATATAATTTCAGGATCATTAACTAAAGCTCTTGCAATAGCAACTCTCTGTCTTTCTCCGCCACTCATTTGGCTTGGTTTATTTTTTAATCTTTTTCCTAATCCCACTAATTCAAGTAATTCCTTAGCCTTTTTTTCTCTTTCATATGTATTAACTCCTTGAAACATTAAAGGTAAAGAAACATTTTCTAAAGCATTTAATGATTGAATTAAATTAAAAGTTTGAAATACAAATCCTATATTTTTTCCTCTTATTTTTGCTAACTTATCTTCTGAAAAATTAGAAACATCTTCATTACTTAAGTAAATACTTCCTTTTGTTGGTTTATCTAAACATCCAATCAAATGCATTATCGTGCTTTTTCCTGATCCGCTTGGTCCCATTATAGCTACAAATTCTCCTTTCTTTATTGACATATTAACTCCTCTTGCAGCCTCGACATTTACCTCTCCTAACTTGTAAATTTTCCAGACATCTTTTAAGCTTAAAACTTCCATAAAATTATACTAATGGAAGGGTATATAAAGTTTTCTATCGTTATTATTATAGAGTAGTTAAATATAATAAATATCTTTAAATAAAAAGTTAATTGTATTTTTCACGCGCGGAGGTAGCGAAGCGGTCAAACGCAACAGCCTCAAGAGCTGTCCTCTTAGTGAGTTCGCAGGTTCGAATCCTGCCCTCCGCACTTTGTATTATTTTAAGAAGATTTATTTATTATATTTTCTAAGAATTGTATTATCTTTTGTTGACTTGAACCACGTAATAATATTTTAGAATCATCTTTGATATTTCTTGCAAATTTAGGAATATTTTTAATAAAAAACGCAAGTTTTCTTTTGTCAATTTTTTGGTTAGATATGCCAAAGCCATGTTTATCAATAATTTGTGCATTCATATGTTGTTCGTAAATTGATAAGGGAATGGCGTAAACTGGTATTCTTAAATACATTGCTTCTGAAATAAGATTATGCCCTGCGGTTGATATAATTCCATTACATCTTCGTAGGATTTTATAAAAATCATGATCACCATAATCATAAAAACTTATTTTTTCAGAAGAAAATTTTTTAAGTTTAGAAGAATCTTTCATAAAGATATAAAATGAAGCATCTTGTGAGTTTAATATATCTATTATAGATTTATAGCTTTGAACAAAATCTTTTTGAGATGAAATATAAAAGAGGATTGTTTGTTTTTTTGAAGGTTTTCTTTTTAGTTTTATAATATCTTTCCTAATTATTGGCGAATAAACTGTCACATCTTGTCCATTTTCCTTTTTATAAACGCGAAAAAATGAACATGCTATTCTTTTATTAGCTTTAGGAAAAAATAAGTTTAGTCTTTCCACTTCATCCTTAAAACTTTGATCTTTTAAAACCATAGGAAATCTACCATATAGATACTTACTTTGCTGATCTATGGTTATTAAAGGGGTCTTAAATATATAGGAGTAACTGGCACTAATAGGTTCATAATCAGTTATAACCAAATCAGGTTTTCCAATTCTATGATAAGTTCTATCTATTACTGCCAAGTTAATTTTTAAGAAATCCTTATCTTTATTATATGGATGATTTAAAGTAGCTTTAAAATTTAAGCCGTCTAGCCCACCTACATAAAAAGGAACTGCTACACGCTCCACATAAACTGATTTTCTATTTTTAAAATGAGATGAATAAAACTCATAGCTCTTATCATAAGCAAATATCACTAATAGATATTTTTTAGCAAGATATTCTATTATAGGTAACTGTCTATAAGTATGTCCAAGACCGATTCCGGCTATTCCATATAATATTTTTTTCTTTTTCATATGTTCTTTATTTTATTTACAATATACAAACGGGATCCAGTAATTGAATAAACAGGAATTTTATTTAAAGCTTTATTTAGCATTTGAATAAGATATTTTTGGATATCCTTTGGGGGTGTTCCCATAAATATATCTTTTTCGCAGATTATTGTATCTGCATTTACAATATCTAAGAAGAAAGGATAAAGAGTGTGTAATGCTTTAGTAAAATTAATTTTATGAAACTCTTTTTTCCCATCATTAATTTTAATAAGCACTATTGCTTTAATTCTACCAGGTGAAGCTATTTTATCTTCGTTCAGTAAAAAGGCCGATCTGCCATGATAATAAATCTTATTTTTATTGTTAAAGTGCTTAATATCTTTAGTTAAACCTGTAACTACATTAATTCCAGCAATAGCTTTTATATTACCATTTGATGCAAATGAGATAATTGTCTTATCTCCAGAAAAAATTTTTTTCTTATTTTTATCTAATAATTGCAATGCTATGTTTGTTTTTCCACTTCCCGAATGTCCAACAAGCAAGATTAGACCATCAGAATTTATACATGCTGCATGTATTGGGAATAATTTTCTATTTAAATAATGAATTCTAACAATGCTATAAATCAAGTGATAAATATCCATAGATATCTTACCTTGCCATTTATCATAAATTATAATATGTTTTCTTTTATTTATCATCTTTCTTTTATCTGATTCTATATGATTAATTACAAAATCAACTTTATCAGAAGTTTTAATTATTCTCATTCCAGGAATATAAGCCTGAAATAATAATTTTTCTTTGTATCCAAAATTTAAATTAGATTTACTCTTTAAGCAAACAACAAACTTCCCATGAACTAAGATATATAATTTAAACATATTTTAATAGAGCGATTCTGCATACTCATAAACGATTTTAGCCACTTTCTCGCTCCCTCCTCTTCCGAATTTATTAAGAATCTTTTGTGAAGCATTTCCTTTTTTAAACTTTAAATTAATATATTCATTTCTACAAATTTCTTTCAAATTATTTTGAATAGTTTGATCATTAGAAATAATTTTAAGAACTTTTGCTATATCCTGTAAAACACTTTTTTGGTTTTTAAAGTAATTAATATATATGCCAGTAAAATCTATCCAGTCAATATACCCATCTATCATCCTGTTTTGAAAAAGTAATTGTGTTTGTTGACCTTGACTATCGTTTGTTGGGGGCATCCATATTGTGGGAATATTATAACATGAAGAGTCATAAATATTCCCTAGTCCAGGCGTCATAAAAGCATATTTTGTTTTAGCTAAGATAGATATTATCTCTCTTCTCGTATAGTTTTTTACACCTTCACTTTTTAGCTTCTTTGCTATAACCCTACTTGTTGAAATAATGATCTTTTTATTTTGAATAATAGATTTAATTGTATTTATCATAATCTTAGCATATGTAACCAAATCTTTATTTGATATATAAGGATTTTGTAATCCACCTAGATTAATCAAAACATAGCTCCTCTTAATCTTTTTAATTCTATGTTGTGTTATTGGAGGAACTACAAAACTTAAAGGAAATTGTTTTTCTTGTTTTTTTAAACGTTTTTTTACATTAAAAAAATCTTGTGCAATATAAATATCTCCTTTCTTTATGGTTCTGGGTATTTTTTTCCAATACCAAGTTAGAGGATCGTAGATTATTATTTTTAAACCACATTTTTTAGCTTGTTTTACAATTGAAAAATCTAGGGCAGAAAGTAAAAGGTCGTATTTTGAAAAGATTTTTTTTAATTTTATTTTTTCTTGAGATGAAGATAATTTCGATAGATCATAGATAAGATTATAATTCAAATTTCTTTGAAGGTCTAAAGTATGATTTTTACCAACATATCCAATATTATTAAAATATTTTTTTAAATAAGGGAAAAATGATGCTATAGCTGCAGCTGGACCAAAACCAAATGGTTCTGCATTAAGCAATAGTCTTTGTTTAGATTTTTTTATATTTTTTCTGTCCATAAATTAATTCTCCTAATAAAGTTAATTTCTCCTTTTTCCTTATTTTTAAGATTGCTTTTTGATTTGTATACCTTGGTTTCTTGCTTGCATGCATTAATGCTTCACGAACATTGCTTCCTAAACCTGTTTTGAAAGCTTCTTTTCTAGCTTTTATTGCAAACCGATTGTTCTCTTTTGCTGGACCCATAGCAACATAAGCAACAAATCGGGTTTTTCTTGATATATTTCCTGTATTTGAATGTGTAGTGCGGCTATCCCATGTAACTAAATCTCCTTTACGAAGCGGTAATGCTTGTTTTTTCTTTTTTAATTTAGCTGCTATCCTATCAGAAGTGTCTAATTCAACATATTCTCCTTTTTCTGGAGCCATTCTAATATAATCAAGAAAATATTTTCTTGATCCTGGAACTGCTACAAATGTTCCTCTTTCTATTGGGCAATCATCAAGTGCAAGTACTCCTTGAACAGTTTTAAAATTTGTATGAATTTTAGGATTTTGATCAATGTGCAATGGTAAAGAATAGGATTCTTTATGACTTGATAATTTTACGCCTAATCTATCAAAACTAGTCCATAAATCTGTTCTTCCCCATATCAATACATAATGTAAATAAACGCGAATAGACTGGCGTATCTGAGCAAGAAGATTATCATGATAAATTTCAAAAAACCCACGAGATAAAATCGGTATTCCTTGATGGTCTATTGGAATTTTAGAATAAGTTTCATATTTTGAAAGATCACATTTCCCATTACTTAAATTCTTTACCATTGCATTAATCTTTCCTTTGGCATTATTACAAAATGGTATTGACACAACACTCTTGCCAATTACAATTCCATATTTTGACCAACAATCAAAAAAATATTGTTCATCTAAAAGAGGGTCAAATGATTTTCCATATCCGTCGTTTTCAATAGGATATTTTTTTATTTTCCCGCTGTTAAATTTTCTATAATATTCATATCTCATTTTTACTTTAGGAAGTTTACAATTTTTTTCCAATCTTTGTATTAATTCCTTAATATAGAAATTCATATTTTTAATAGAAGATTTTTCTATTTTTGAAACCAATTCTCGAATATTATTATCTATTATCATCCTAAGTTTTTAATATACCCTGTTTTTCAACCAATGTTTCTATAAGGTAAGAGTATTTAAAGTTTAAGTTTATATGCTTCAAATATTAAAAAGTAGTTCAGCATGTCCTAAAGTATACAGGTGTGCCCTCCGCATTATTTATTTCTTTTCCTAATATTTCTAGAAATAGATTTTATTAAAGCTAAAAAATATTTTAATTCTGGATCAATTCCTTTAAGAATTATTCCATCTCCATCTAAAAAGTATCCTTCACTAAATTTCGCTTTAAAATAGCTAGTATAAGTATGTACTATCATTGGAATTTTAGGATGTATGGTATGAAATTCTTTAAATCTAAAAGCTTCATATCCCCATCCTGGATGAGCCACTATTATATCATATTTTGTATCTAAACTGTCTGAATATTTAGCAGTAAATATATTATACCCACACCTTTTTAATAAATCTATCTCTTCTTCTAAACTTCCATCGTCTTCTGTACGTTGTTCTCCCAATGTTCTGTCAACGAATAATATAGATATATCTTTTTTATTCATCTCTCATAACAAAATCAATAATCTTAAAAACTTTCTCTTTATCATTAATCTTATGAAAAGAATAACAATAACAATAATTTCAATTGTAATTATCATTTTAATATTCATAGCTGGATTTTTTATAGGTTTATCTAAATCTCAGCCATTTACAATACAAAATACTCAGCAAAACAAAGAAATAGAATATATTTCAAGAGATGAAGCAATAAACATAGCAAAAGATAATTTAATCTCATTAGCATTAAACAAGGCATATAACACAGGAGAAATTATAAAATCTCCAAAGGTTTTATCTGATCTAACATTTGTAGAAGATACATATTTATCTGAAGGAGAATGGCATGTATCTCTCTACATAAGCGATAATGGTAAAAAAGGTCCTTATGACTTCGTTATAGATGCTGAAAAAGGTAAAATTCTAGAAGCTTCTGAAGTATAAAAAAAGAAAAAGTTAGATACATTTCCCATTACTACATATTCCAGTTAGGTTTCCGCTAGTTCCACAGGTAAACTCTGTCTCAATTACAATTGTTCCAGAACACCAGAATTCATGTAAAAGATTGTTTATAGACCCATTGCTATTAATAATACAGAAATCTGTACTACTATATGGAAATTCATTTGCATATCCAGAAGCTGTTCCCTGAATAATCTGATTAAAGCCACCATCGCTATCTGAACACGAATTGGATATCGCCTCTGTGTTATCTGTTGCTGAACTGCATCCAGTATCGCTTGGATAATCTATAAAAGTATCACTATCATCATCTATTCCATTATCACATTGTAAAGTTCCTCTTTCATTATTATCTCCTTTGTTATTGCATCCATGATCTGCTGGATAATCAATTAATCCATCCCCATCATCATCTATTCCATTATTACATTTCTTTGGAGCCGCTTCAACATTATAAATAAAAGTCAATGCTCCAATAACTAATCCTATAACTAAAGCTGTTAAAACTATTCTTCCTCTTTTATCCATTTATTTCGCCCCCTTACTGTTTTAAAAATAAAGAATTAAAATTCAACATATATAAAAATCTTGTTTTACCACTCATTTCTTCAAATGTATTCTCCAGAAATATAATTCGTTTTTTTCTTATTTTATTCTTCTTCGCCTTCATCATTAACTATTTTAATACCCTGTTTCTTAAAACTTCTCTTAATATCATCGCTTGTTGTATTATCCATTTTCCCCCATTAATATTTAATCATTCTATACTTATAAATATTCTTCATTACTAAGTTAAAATGAAAAGCTAACCTTTTTAAACATATATTCTACATTATACATATGAAAATTTTAATCAGAAACGACAAAACATTTTACTGGGAGAAAGGAGACTTCCACTCATTGTTCGGAGTTATAAAAGAAAATGATTTGCAAAATGCTTTATCTGGATCGATAGTTAAGTCTAATATAGATAAAGAATTCCTAGTTTTAGATGCATCTTTCATTGATTTAATAGAGAATATTAAAAGAGGCCCAGCAATTATTCTTCCAAAAGATATTGGTTATATTCTTTCATTTACAGGAATAGATAAAAATTCAATTTGCTTAGATGCTGGAACAGGCTCAGGAGTATTAGCTTCTTTTCTAGCTAGATTCACAAAAAAAGTTTATTCTTATGAAAATAATCCAGATTTTTTTAACCTAGCAAAAAAGAATTTTGAATTTCTTAATATTAATAATATTGAACTAAAAAACAAAGATGTTTATCAGGAAATAGATGAAACCAATCTTGATCTTGTTGTTCTTGATTTACTTGAACCTTGGAAAGCTCTTGATAATGTTCATAAATCTCTTAAATCAGGATCATTTCTAGTTTGTTATCTTCCAACTACAAATCAAGTTTATGAATTAATTAAAAGTTTAAATAATAATTTCCTGCATGAAAAAACAATAGAATTAATAGAACGTGAATGGTCTATCTATCCATCTACTCGTCCAAAATCTCAGATGATAGCCCATACAGCTTTCCTTACATTTTTAAGAAAGATATGATACCATTATATAGTAGTATAAAACCGAAAGATTTATAAACTAGTTTTTCTGCTAAAATATTGATTAAAATGGCATTAATGAACGGAAAGGAAAAAAAGTTTGTTACTATTGATTATAAAGGAACTATAATTTATAATGCGGATGGTAACATATCTCATGGATCTCATAATTCTGAATTAACAAGAGATATTTTAGAATCAACATTGGCATTAAATCTAAGAAATTTAGTCAAAAAGAGAGATATTTCCGTATATCTGGCTATCCCTAGTTCTTTAAGAGAAGGATTATTGGGAACAAAAGAAGTTCCTTTTAATGATCTAGAAGCAAAAGCTATAGATATATTTAAAAAATTAGAAATAACTGATTATGCTATATTGTCCATTCCACAGGCAGCATTATATTCTTGTGAAGTTCCTAATAGGGATCATGAATCATCTGATAGAAATCCATGGGAATTTTCAGTTGTATGGGATAAATCTTCTGTTGATATGGCATTGTTACGTGATAGAAAAGTTAAAGAATATGCAAACTCTCGTACTGTTAAAGATTCATTTGATGTTAGTTCATTGTTAAAGGATATATTTTTAAGAATAACTGAAGCCGATTCTAAAATCGTTGTTGATGCTAGTGAAAATATTGTATTATCCGGAGATCATCCACATTTAGAAAGACTAAGATGGGCATTAGAAGCAAAATTTGATGCTGGAGTGTATCAAGCTCCAAATCCAGAAAGAGCTGTTCTTGATGGTTTAATGAGATATGCCAAAAAAACAAATCCATTAACAGATCTTAT
>DATDYQ010000067.1:0-3617 GCA_035288965.1 Candidatus Nanoarchaeia archaeon | reverse complement strand
AAATTTCTTTCCTAAATCTTCAGCAGTTTCAACATCCATTGCATCCTGAGCCTTTTCTAATAAAGCTTTTAAATCTCCCATTCCAAGTAATCTTGAAACAAAACCTTCAGGGTCAAAAGCTTCTAAATCATCTATTTTTTCTCCTACTCCAATAAATTTTATAGGAGCTTTTGTAATTGCACATGCAGACAATGCTCCGCCTGCTTTAGCTGTTCCATCCATTTTAGTTGCAATAACCCCTGTAATATCTACACTTTGATGAAACTGTTCAGCTTGTTTCTGTGCAGCCTGTCCAATATCTGCACTTATAACTAATAATCTTTCATCTGGCTTAATTTTTTTATTTAAATTTTCAATTTCTTCAATTAAATCTTTACTTAAAGCATCTCTTCCAGCTGTATCTATAATTAAAATATCATATTTACTATATTCTTTCTCAAATTTTTCATAAATTTTTAAAGCGTTTTTCTCTTTCTTATCAACAAATGCTGGGATATTAACTTGTTTACAAACTTGTTCTAATTGTTCAGGTGCAGCTGGTCTATGAACATCTAATCCTATAGCAGCAACTTTGTAATTTCTCTTGGAATAATACTTTGCTAATTTTCCTATTGTTGTTGTATTATGAACAATGATATTATCCGCAATAAAGCTGTGATTGTCTTCAACTGTTAAATCATAAACAAAGTCAACTTTACCAATATTTTCAATTTTTTTTATTTTAATCCAACACACATCTGATCTCACTAGATTTCTAAATGGTCCTAATAATTCTTGTTTATTTATACTTATATTTAAATAATCTAGCGCTCTTTGTGTAAGCAATAATTGCCCATTGTTCTCAACTATGAAGTTCTCTTTTTTTAGGTAAGAACTAAAACCGTTAATAAACGCGTTACTTAATTGTGAATTTTTATCTTGTAAATGTTCTAAAATCATATGAATATTACCCTTTTTCTTCAAATAATATAATGCAATTAATTTTGATAAGCTTTCTCTAGATATCTCGCCTATCCTTTCATAAGTTCCATAACTTGTTACATATTCCTGTATCTCTCCAATAGTAAATCCTAAATTATGCCTCAAAACTTTTAAAGAATTGCCTAAGGCAATCATATCTTGATCTCCGCAACCTTGAATAGTTCCTATTAAAGAATATTGCTCACTCCTTTCTTTCTTGTGTTTTACAATAAAGCCAATTTTTTGGGTATAATTTTCAGCATAACGACCTGAAATATATAATCTCCAATAGGAAATATTATCAATTATTTTTTTTGATATAGAAGAAATTATTCCGAATCTATTTAGGAGATAGCTAGTATCAGTTATTACCTCCTTACTTTCAGAACATAATTCTATGTTTCTTGAGTTATATGCCGGGGAAGCATCACAATCAAAATAAGCTCTTAAGAATTCTCTAACAGTCGCATTATCGCTCTTTTGTATTTGTTTTGGAATTCTAAGATTTTTTCCTTTTTTTCCTATTGGAATTTCAAATAGTTTGTTTAAAATTTCTACTAATGTCTTTGAGCTTATAACTAACTGTTTTGTAGATTTTGTTCTTTTATCTTCTTTTATGTAAATACTTAGTCCAAAAAGTTTTTCGGAAAGTTGAATAATTCTGTGGATTATTTCTGGATCTTCATTTGTAATTTCAATATAGTTTTTTCCTAAATGCCCATCGCCAATTACATATCCCACAAATTCAGCTAAGTCTTGAGTAACATTAACTGGGAATTTTATAAATTTTTTACAATATCTTTTTTTTATCTCAACTATCCCTGCATTAATCGAGTCAACTAAACATATTGGTGTAATACCTAATTTAAAATCAGCAGTAAGCTGACAATAGTTCCTATTAAACTTCAGTCTGTGAAGAATCTCCTTTTTAATGTTAACCTGAGTAGTATTGGTTTTATATCTTATATCTAGATCTAAATTTTTAAGTTCATTAAATAAGTTCTGTTCTTTAACTACAGTTTCATAATTGAATGGAACTGCAATTACATCTTCTTCTGTCAATTCATCAGCCCGAATCTTTTTTACAGAATTATCTCTTAAAGCAAAGAAAGGATGTTCAGGTGTTACTCTAACACTAAAATCATTACCGTTGTCTAAATATATTTGAAGTAGGTCTTTTCCATTTAACTTCCATAATCTTGTCACTTTCTTCTCTTCTATTTTTAGTGTTTCTGGATTAAAAGAAGGAACAGTCAAATTTTCTTTTTCTATATCAATTATTGAACCGTCTTCTATAATAATCTCTTTATCCCTATATCTCTCATATATCTTTTCAGCAGTCATTATTTCTCCATTGCTCAATGGAATCTTACTATCTTTATGGACGCACTTACCTGAGCCAAACAATCCCACCATCATGATTTTAAATGGTTTTTTATCTTTAATTTCAATCCCTTTCTGTTCTTTACCTAAAAATTTAACTAACTCTTCATAAACAATTTTTATTAGATGTTCTTTAGCACCTATTCCTTTTGTTGGTTTTTCATCTAATGCTCTTTTCTTAATATCTTTGCTTAAATTAAACACTAATTGAACATTAACATCAGATTGTAAAAGCGCTCTTTGAATATCCTTAACTAGCTCATCTACTAACTTTTCATCAACAAACATAGTTCCAGCTATCTTCTTTAAGGTATTTCTCAAACTGCTGCTTAATTTATCCATTACCATATGGAAATAGCTTATTTTCTCATTTAAAAGGCTTTTTATTACTCTGAATCACAGTTATCTAAAAAACTAGTTGCTTCAATTAATAACTCAGAATCTCTAATTCCAACTTTAGTTCCGACAACAAATGGCTGAGAAAAGAAGTCTAAAGCATCTCTTATTGATAATGTTCCAACAGCAGAATCTTTTCTTCCTGTAAATGGAAGATTATCTGGACCCCGCATGCATTGTGTATTTAAGTTGATTCTAGAAACATGATTTCTTAATTCATTTGTTATTCTTCTTACATTTTCAAAATTAGTACCAAAAATACTAACTTGTTGTCCATACCTAGACTTTTGTACAGCTTCAATTACTTCTTTTATATCATTATAAACAGCAACTGGAACAACTGGTCCAAATTGCTCTTGATTATAAATATTCATATCAGGAGTTACAGGATATAAAACAGCTGGAAAAAAGAAACTTCCATTTACCTTTCCACCTTCTGAATTAATAACTTTAGCCCCTTTGCTAACAGCATCTTCTACAAATTTAGTAAAATAATCAGGAGATATTGGTAATGGTGTTATATTTGGATTTTCCCATGGCATTCCAATGCTTAAATTAGAAACTTTATCGCTTAATCTTTCTACAAATTCATTTGCTCTTGATCTAGGAACATATAAAATTTTAAGTGCTGTACATCTTTGCCCATTGTAAGTCAATGCTCCCTTAACACATTCGTCTATTGTATCTTCAAGGTTAGCATCCTCTAAAATAATTCCTGGATTTTTAGCTTCCAATCCTGCATTTATCCTAAGTTTTCTGATTCTCGGATAATTTTCCAATATCTTATCAAAAGCTCCGCTTGATCCTATGAAAGCAAATGCGTCTAATTTTCCAGATTGCATTATTGGAGTTATTATCTCTCTTCCATCTCCATTAAT
>DATDYQ010000066.1:0-12014 GCA_035288965.1 Candidatus Nanoarchaeia archaeon | reverse complement strand
ATGGGAGTAAATATATTTGAAATTATACCAAAAGAATACATTTCATTAGATGACTTAAAGAACAAAAAAATAGCAGTTGATAGTAGTAATATGATCTATCAATTTCTAAGTTCGATCAGACAGCAAGATGGAACACCTTTAATGGATGAAAAAAGAAGAATAACAAGTCACTTACAAGGAATATTAGCTAGAGTTACTAATTTAATGGAAAAAGATATGAAATTAGCTTTTGTTTTTGATGGAAAATCTCCTTTATTGAAAGTTAAAGAGCAAGAAGATAGAGAATATAGAAAACAACAAGCTGAAAAGAAACTTAAAATTGCTAGAGAAGAAGCTAATGAAGAAGAAATGCTAAAATATAGCAAACAAACAATAAGATTAAATGATGATATAATAAAAGAAAGTAAAGAGTTATTATCTTGTCTTGGAATGCCGATAATACAGGCCCCAAGCGAAGCAGAAGCTCAATGTTCACTTATTAACAAAAATAATGATGTGTATTGTGTAGCTTCTTCTGATGCAGATTGTATATTATTTGGAGCTCCAAGATTAATTAGAAACCTAACTTTAGCTCAAAAAAGAAAAGTTAGGGGAGGAATAGTAAATATCAAACCAGAATTAATAGAAATTAAAAATGTATTAAAAGAACTTGACATTAACCAAGACCAATTAATTATTCTTGGAATAATGATAGGAACCGATTATAATAGAAAAGGAATTTTCAGAGTTGGGGCTAAAAAAGCATTAAAACTAGTTAAAGAAAATAAAGATTATAATAAAATGTTTTCTGATTTTAACGTTGATTTTGATTGGAAAGAAATTTTTGATATATTCAAGAATATTCCAGTAAAAGAAGATTACAAATTAGAATGGAATGAAATTAATGTAGATAAAATATTAAAATTATTAGTTGATGAGCATAGTTTTAACCAGGAAAGAGTATTAAAAAGCTTAGAAAAATTAAACGTTAAGAAAAATCAACCAGGATTAAATAAATGGTTTTAAGGCATATTCTTTTTTACTTCAGTAGCTACTATCAATAAATCTGTTGTTATCTTTAATAATATTTTAACCTTATCAGGAAAATTCAATCCAGGTTTTACATTCTGTTCTAAAATAATATGAACATCATTAAGTTCATTCGGAATATTGATCTTAATTAAATTTGTTCTTATATTTACTAATGTACTCTCTAATAATCCAACAGCAAATTTTATATCAGCATCTGTAGCACCTGGTTTTTTTAAAACAGCATTTACTTTTCTTAACTCATCCCAATCTGTCTGTTTTGGCTTATCTGTAGCGATATGTACTGCAGAAGCTTGCATTCTGGTAATATCTCTAGGATATCTTGCCATAACCTTTGCATTACTAGTAATAGCACGAGCAGCAGTTGTAGATTGATAAGATAACATTATACAATTATTTACAACATAATCTATATGTGCAGGTATTTTGCTTAAATGGTTTATAACTAACGGACTTCTACCTCCGCCTCCACCTGGAGCTCCACCACCACCTGCCGCTGGGCCTCCGCCGCCAGGAACTGCACCACCTGCAGGGCCACCATGTCCTCCACCGCCTGGAACACTTGCTCCCTTTGATCCAAAAACAAATTTAATGAAAAGAAATACCAATAACAAAGCAATGGCAGTTCCAATCAAATAACCTTGATTTAATGAAAATAAACTTCCACCACTCAATGATCCATTATAAATTGCATTGTAAATTAACCATAAAAATAATAGTGGAATTATTATTGCCGCAGGTAGAGCAAACCAATTAGATATTTTTCTATCTCTAAAAAATGTATAAATCGCTACTCCAGAAAACAAAGCACCTGCTACAACTAATGCTGGCCCGCCTTTTGAAAATAAAGAATATCCAAGATTATATTCATATAACACCATTGTTAGACTAAGACCAATTCCCAATCCAATTGTTATAGCATTCCCAGCAGCACCTTCACCAAATTTTTTGTAGAAAACTGCCTTAACCACGCCTGTAAAGATTAATAGATAGATGAAGAAATTCCACCATTCATAATTATTATTATATGAATTTGAAATAAAATTAGGCTCAAGAAATCCAAATATATTACTATCAGGCACAGCATATACTATGGGAATCAATAACAACACAAAAATTACCATTAAAGCCTCTTTTTTATTTAACATTGCAATAACTCTTAGAATGGAAATATTTAAATGTTTCTAATAAAGTTTATTAGTATGAAACTTTATAAAAATCTTAAATTAATCTTAACAAAAAAAGAATTATCTTTAATGCCAAGATCATTTGAAGTTGTAGGTGATATATTAATTTTTTCAAGGTTTCCGCAGCAATTGAAGAAAAAAGAGAAAATAATTGGGAATAAAATTTTAAGTTTATTAAATAACATAAAAGTAGTTTGTATCAAGGATAGTAAACACTCCGGAAAGTATAGAACAAATAAGATAAGAATTATATCTGGAGAGAAAAGAAAAACAACATTGCACAAAGAAAATAATGTTTTAGTTAAAGTTGATGTTGAAAAATGTTATTTTTCCCCAAGATTAAGCACAGAAAGATTGAGAATATCGGCTTTAGTTAAAAATGAAAATGTTTTAGTTATGTTCGCGGGAGTTGGAATATATTGTTTAATTCTGGCTAAAAATGCTAAACAAGTTTATGGTATTGAAGTTAATCCAACAGCTCACAAATATGCTTTAGAGAATTTAAAGTTAAACAAGATAAATAATGTTAAATTAATTAAAGGTGATGTAAGAAAAGTTCTTCCTAAATTAAAATTTGATAGGATAATAATGCCACTGCCTAAAGATGCCTATAAATTTTTAGATCTTGCTTTAAAAGCTATTAAGAAAAACGGCATCATTCATTTATATGATTTTGAAGATGAAAAGGAAATCTACAAGGTTGTTGAAAAAATTCAAGCTAAAGTCAAGAAATTTAAGGTTTTAAACATAGTAAAATGTGGTCAATTTGGCGTAAGAAAGTATAGGATTTGTGTAGATTTTAAAGTTCTATAAACTAACCTTATAAGCCTTATAAGTGTAAGGTTTAACATATTTGACGTTTTTACCAAAATATGCCCAATATATGAAACTATTCTTAAGTGGTGACAAAACGAAAGGTTTATATACCTGTTTTACTTCTAATATCTTTAAGAAAGAGTATGCTTTAGCTGAAAGTTAACCCCCAAGTTTTCTCAAGCTTCAGCATATTTTATTCTTACAACAAAAATGTGTGAAAATCATCAAACAGCAAAACCAGAAAATCATAGTCCAATGGTTAATCTAGTTAGTACTGTAAAAAGTCTTAATTCAAATGCTTATTCAACTTTAAATGTTAATAATGAACCAGGACATTCAAGAGATGAACTTCCGAGTTATAGGTTAAGCGGAATACATGATTATCACTTTAGTCAATGGAGATAAAATGAAACCAACTACAAAAAATTATTTATTAAATTCAGCTGCTGTTTTTGGCAGCGGATTAGCAGGATTAGCACTAAGTTACATATTTAATGATAATAATACAATAAACCAAGTTACTCCAAGAGAAGCTGTTCAATATATAAGCGGAATAACTGCAGCAAGTGGATTGGCACTCTCAGCTGGAAATGGACTTAAAGCTTTAGCTGAAACAGTTTATGATAATAAAGCAAAACTTAGCGATTTTACAAAAAAATGGTTATCTTGGTCTGCGTTTGCAATAGGATCAGGATTATCAGTAGCATTATCAAGTTATTTAATTCAAGATGATCAAGCATCAAAAATAGTAAGAGAATATGTTGGATTATTACCTACAATTGTAAGCGCAGCAACATTTACTGGATTAAATGTAAGAGCAGGTCTTGAATCATTATTAAAATAAGGAGAAAATAAAAAATGATACCAAAAGAACAATTAAGTTTAACATTAGACGAAACAATAAGATTAGGAGAACAAATTACTGACTGGAAAGATGTATCCTACGCACCAGAAGAAACAAGATTTGTAGGTAGAAAAGGAAAACTTAGCATGTTAGTTTATAGAATATTGGTCCCATCTTTTGGCAAACTCTTTGCAACAGGAGATTTAGTACCTATAGAAAAATACAGAATTACTGCAGACATGGATAAATATTCGGATATCAGACCATGCTATCACCTTTGAAGGTAACAATCAAAGAGAACCTTCAGAAAGAGAGATAACACATCTGTATAATACCCTAGAATCTAAAGCAAGATTTGAACAAGGGGAAGTTGTAAGATCTTCTGTAGAACGAGTAAGAAGAGAGTTACTTAAATAAGGAGAAAAATGAAAAATCATATACCATTAATTTTATTAGCTTCGTTTTTGACAGGAAAAGAAGTCCCACATAGTAAATTCTATAGTGATATACACCCTTCAAAAACAACTGCATTAATTGAATCAGAAATGATTTATGACGCAAAACAAAGAGAAATGGCAAGAGCTGAAGCAGGTTTTTGGAAAAGAAATTATGCAGAATCTGTTAGATCTCAAAGAGTATGGGAACAAAAACAGAGAGAAAGAGATACTGAAGTAGGTAAATTATAGTTCTCTTAAATTAATTTTTAACTTATTATAATATTTTTATCACTATTCTTCATTATATCAAATATTTATAATCCCAAATCCAATAATACTTAAGTTACGAAATCTTTATATATTTTAATACATTCTGAATAATATGGGAATAAGAGTAAGATACAAAGAAGGAGTATTTAAACCCTTAGAAAAAGTAAAAGACATCAAAGAAGGGGAAGAATTAGAGATATATCTAGATAGACATGAATGGAATAAACTAGCTATGTCTAACAAATCCTTTAATTTCCTAAAAAAAGAACCTGAGATTTATACAGAATCTGATATAGTTGATACTGAATGAAAAGTGGCGATATTGTTTTAGTAAAATATCCATTTACTGATTTTTCATCCAAAAAACTTAGACCTGCGCTTATTCTATTGTCTGAAGATGAAGAAGAAGATTTTTTACTAATTTTTATAACAAGTGTAAAGATAAACAAAAATCAATTTAACATCCCGATTTCTAAAAATGGCACAGGATTACATAAAGACTCTATTTTGCGTTTGAAGAAAATAATGACAGTACATAAGTCATTAATCCTCGGAAGAATAGGAAGCTTAACATATAAAGAATTTAAAAATATTAAATCAAAATTAAGAGAAATGCTTGATTTATAGTTAGGTATTAATATTAAACTATTTATTTAGCTCATATAATATATATCAAATATTTATAATCCCAAATCCAATAATTCTTTTCTTTTCTTATACACAGCAGTTGGAGCTTCTCCACCATGCCACGACTTTTTAGGTCTTACTTGCATTGGATAAATTCTTTCTGAATTATCATCTAATATTATTGCAGCCCCCCTTGCTCTAGGCAATTGATTAAGATATTTTAATATATCTCCAGTCAGATAAGTTTGCATCATATCATTTAAAGCATCAATATCTTTTCTTGCTGTCAATCTATGGCTAATAACAATATCAGCTTGTGTAATAACATCTTTATGTATTTCACCAGGTTGTTGTGTAGCTAAAACTAATGAAATTCCAGGTTGTCTTCCTTCTCTTAAAAGTTGAACTAAAGCATCTGTTGCAGGAGTCTTTCCTTCTTTTGGTAAAAATTCATGACATTCATCAATCATTAACCATACTAAAGGCATTTCAAATTTTTCTTCTGTAAAAAAGAAACTAGATCCTCTTTCAATAGATTTAATTTCTTCATATTTTCTTGCTGTCAATCTATCATTTAATAATTTTTTAGATAATAATCCAATAATTAATCCCTTAATACTCCAGCTTCCTATGGTATTTGTGTAGCATGATATATCAATAACAGAAACCTTGCCTCTTTGCACCATATCATGTATAGAAATTCCACCCTGTTCAAATAATCCCCAGGATAATACATTCTTAAATCTATTTTCTAAAGCTTCTTTTTCATGTTTATCTGCTTTATTGTCTTTATTTATTTCTTCTATAATGTCAACTATTGAATGATCAACATTTTTTAACTTATTTAATATTCTATCCAATAATATTCCAACAGGACTTATCAATGGAATTTCAAAAACATTACACCAATCATCTGCATTTAATTCACTCGGTTTAATCGAAAAGGCATAATCACTAGGAATCCCCTTTTCTTTATATTCTTTAAAATATCCAGCAGGAGTGAAGATATTAATATTTAATCCTTCGGGTTTTAAATTCCATTCTCTCAATAATTGTTCATCTCTTAAATTTGGGAATTTCATTGTCCAAAAAATCCCCATAGTATCAAATATAACAACAGCAATGTTGCTTGCGATATCTTCGGGTAATTTTGTAAGTTCTTCAGCAATTGTTGATAAACTATAAGACTTTCCAGAATTATGAGAAATAACCCCATTTGCAATAAAAGAATTATTTTTTGGCACATGTAAATCAAAAACTTCTGTAATCCCATCAACTTCTTTAATTTCTTTTATTTTTGGGCATACCAATTCATCAGAAATATATCTTGTTTTCATTCTTCTTGGTCTATCTTTCTCTGTTTTAAACCCATGTTTCATTAATCTCTCATGTTTAAATTTGCTAAAAAACCCAATTTTTTCCTGAAATTTCTTTATAGAATAATTGTCCGTTATAAATAATCTGTAATTTTCATATAATTTACCCTTAAGTTTAACCATTTTTTTTCTAACTACAGATTCTATTTCAAAATGTTTTAATAATAATTGTAAATCTTGTAAAAATTCTTTTGATTTTGAGGCATAATCTAAATTCCTTCCATCCTTTGGCACATAACCATCACAACAAAATAATGCATTAACAAAATTAGCTTTAAATTTATTTGAACTTTCAAAAACGATTTTTGGTACCCTAATAATTGCAGATTTATAACCAATAGGAACTCCCAATTCATTAAACTTCTTTATTATTCTTTGATGTTTTGTTTCTATAACTTCACAATTACAATCATTTCTTTTATATCTCTTAGCTATAACTCCAAATTCTTCTTCTATATCTCTTTTTGCAATTTCTAAAACTTCTTCACAATTATTGTAAACTCTTATTCGTGCTTTGGTTCCATTGCACCAATATCCTCTACCATCTTTGAATCTTCCATTTCTTACATTCATTGTTCCATCAGCTAAAATAAACCCAAGTAGACGAGCGATTCTAACACTTTCCTTATCATTCTTAACTTCAGGCAATTTTAATACAGAAACCACTTTATCTTTTTCTTTAATCTCATTAGCATTTCTCCAAAATAAATATTTTCCGTATTCTAATAGTAAAGGATGTTCAGTAGTCATAGTCAAAGTTCTACCATCTTTAAATTCAATTTTCTTTAATTTTTCCCCATTTATTGGATATTTCAGTAACTTAGCATTTTCCCATTCAAAACATCTTTTTTCTTTATTAAAAGAGTGTATCATATCATTTTTTTCATCAAAATCTCTAATATCTTTAAATCCATGATTTGTAAATATCTTGGTATCTCCAGAAAGACATCCCCTCTTACCTGATATCAAGATTACATGAGTTCTTGCAACATCTAATAATATAGGATTACTTAATGAAGTAGTATTTCCCATTTTTACAAAATGTTTACCTAGAAAAATAGTTCCCAGGTCACCCAATCTTTTTAGATCAGCTTCATTTCTACCAACAATTATATTATAGGGCATAAAATAAAAATTAGATTTAAAGTATAAATATCTTTCTAAATCAAAAGGTTATTAAATAAGTTACTATCATCAATTTAATGGAATACATTAAACATTATCTAATAAAACAGAATATATGTACGAGAACATACGCACAACTTCTAAAAGCAACCACCCAAATAAGAAGGGGATATCCAGAAATTTCAATTAAAATAAAGAACAAACCTGAAAATACAGTAATAGATTTAACAAACATGGACATAATAAGTTTATTGCACCATAAAATAGGTAATTATGATCAATCAGAAATTGAATTAATTGTTTCTGGATTAACATCAGAAAATATTCTAAAAAAATGTGCCAATAATATCATAAATATACTAGAAGAAGATTATAAACAAGCAAAAACCAATTATAGAGAACCATCTTATTCCTTTTCATAACAAAACCAAAGCATTTATAAATTTTTACATACGTTTAATTTTATGGAAGAAACGAAAAGCAGTGACACTATAAATATGGAAGCTCCAAAAAAGAAAACCAAGGTAAGATGGGGCAGACTTTCTATTGTTGTAATAATCATTGCATTAATTGTATTATTTGTTCCATTCTTAAAAGGAGAAAGCTTATTTACTGGTTATATTGTGAAAAACATCAAAATGGGATCTGGAAACGAGATAGCAGCAACAGTTAACGGAGAACAAATAACAAATAAAGAGATAGATGAGCAATACGCTAAACTTCCTGCCCAATATCAAGGATTAATTGACAGAGAAACATTTGTTAATCAAACAATTTTAAGTAAACTATTGATCCAAGAATCAATAAAAGAAGGAATCACAATTACAGACCAAGAAATAGATAAATCTTTAGATCCATTAAGAATCAATAATGAAACCTTAGAACAAATAGCAATCCAACAAGGTTATACGGTAGAAGAACTTAAAAAAATACTAGGAGATAGATTGTACATAAATAAATTGCTAGAAAAGAAGCTTAACATTGTAATAACAAATGAAGAAGCAAAAAAATTCTTTGATGAAAATAAAGCCGATCTAGAAGAAAAAGAACAGATTAAAGCATCTCATATTTTAGTAAAAACAGAAGAAGAAGCCACTGATATTGAAAAACAACTTAAAGAAGGAAAACAATTTACAGAACTTGCTAATCAATATTCAATAGATCCAGGAAGCAATAAAACGGGTGGTGAACTGGGATTCTTTCCAAAAGGTGTTATGGTTAAAGAATTTGAAGATGCCGCATTTAAACTCAATATTAATGAAGTAAGTAACCCAGTACAAACACAATTCGGTTATCACATTATTAAAGTTACAGATAAAAAACCAGCTAAAGAAGCTAATTATGATGAATTAAAAGATAAAATAAAAGATTATCTCAAACAACAAAGATTAACAGAAGAATCTAAAACCTATGTTGAAGATTTGTATAACAAAAATAAAGATAATATCAAAATATTTCCTACAAAAAATTAACTTTTCTTTTGAAAAATGATTAATCAAATAAAAACGGTGGTGTTACTAGCTTTAATAACAGCTTTATTCTTGGTTATAGGCTATTTTGCCGCAGGCATTGTAGGATTGACAGTAGCATTTATTTTAGCTTTAATCTTTAATTTTTTAATTTATTGGTTTAGTTCATCTATTGTTTTGTTTATGTATCAAGCAAAAGAAGCGGATCAAGACGCTTATGCTAAACTTCATAACTTAGTTAGAGAAGTTTCTTCAAGAGCAGCCTTAGTTAAGCCAAAAGTTTACATTATTGAAAGTGATGCAGCTAATGCTTTCGCAACAGGAAGAGATCCAAAACATGCGGCTATTGCTTTCACTTCTGGAATATTAAAGTTATTAGATGAGGAAGAACTCAAAGGAGTTATTTCGCATGAACTAAGTCATATTAAGAACAAAGATGTTCTGATAGCAACAATAGCAGCTGTTATTGCAGGAGCAATCTCTTATATTGCAATGTTAGCAAGATTTTCAGCTTTGTTTGGAAGAAGCGATGATAAAAACATGAATATAGCAGAATTAATCCTGCTTGGAATACTAGCTCCGATAATCGCATTAATAATCCAGCTGGCAATTTCAAGATCTCGCGAGTTCTTGGCAGATGAAACAGGTTCTAAAATATTAAGAAACTCACAAGGTTTAGCTTCGGCATTAGCAAAATTAAATTATGAATCTAAAAATAAACCATTAAAAACAAATACTGCAACAGCCTCTTTGTTTATTGTTAATCCATTAAACGGCAAAGGTATCATGAATTTATTTAGCACGCATCCCAGCATTCAAGAACGCGTTGGTAGATTAAGAGCAATGAAATATTAATCTAGAACTTCTAACTTACCTAACTTTCCAGCTGTTAATTGTTTCTCACCTTGAAACTCATTAACATATCCATTAGTTATTTTTATTTTACTTCCAACTTTAACCTTATCAATGTCATCATTCCACAAAGTTAATTTTATTGTTCCAGAATCATCTTTTATTGTAGCATTACAAACTCTTCCAACTTTTCCAAATTTATTAAACTCTCTTACTTCTTCAATAGAAATAACTTCTGCTTCAATATCAACTTTTCCTTGTCTTGGTTTTAATTCTTTTATTTCCATAAAATTGTTGCTAAGTAAATAGTTTATAAAACTATCTTTTTGTGAATTTTAATTAATATAATAAATCTTTAATTCAGAAGGATATTAATTTTTTCTAGCTATCTTCCAAAATGCATCAAAATACGTTTTGAAACCATGTGTTATTTCTTTATTTTCAATTAGAAATCCTATAGGTTCTTCGGATAGAAAAAATATAAAAGACTTATTTTTATAAAAAACAATAATCATATTTGAGATGAGATATTGTGGCAAAAATCTTATTTTTGCATGTTTATATGTGGTAGACACAAGAGCATTTTTACTATTACTATTTGCTAACATGAGTAAAAAAATTTTCTTCTTTACTCGTTGTGCATGATAATTTTTAAAAAATGCTTTAGTCCCAGGTTGATTTTCTCCATACGAAGCTCCGATTACATAATAAGAATCTCCTTTAGATAATTCATCAAGAATCCCCATATAAAAGTTTTTTATTGATTTTAATCCTGAATATAAAAATGCTTTAGTTTCAAGTTTATGTGTCTTTTCTTTTAATTCTAAAGTTGAAATCATATTTGCCACAAATCCCCGCTGTTTTTCAAACAATTTATTTTTTCCATCCATAAAATTCAGGATTCTTTTTGGAGGCATAGCTTGAAAATAATTTATTTTTCCCTTCATAATACTTCCAACCAATCCCTTTTTATTGAGTTTATCAAGGATATTATAGACCTTTGACCTAGATACTTGTGATTCCTTAGATATAGGACCAGTAGAACTTTGTCCAAGTTTTAATAATGCTAAGTATACCTTTATTTCTCCAGAAGTAAATCCAATGTCCTTTAGTATATTAAAATCCATGAAAAATAAATAAAACAATTGATATTTAAAGCTTTATATTGTATCCCCTTAGGGAGACAACAAGTTTTAAATAATATAATATGAAACTAATCTGTAACAATTATTGGAGAATAAAATGAAAAAGAAAACACAATTTTCACCAAAAAGCCTTCGCACTATTGGTTTAGGATTACTTGCTTCATCTATGTTAGCCTTAGTCGGCGCAGAGGGCATAGATGTTTACTTAACGCGAATAGCTAAGCCAAGATTAGAAGTTCTTTGCAATGAAGCGGGTATTCAGAATATAAGTGATTATGAAAATAAAGAATATATTAGAAGAAATCACAGATATATAAATGGATCTATAGAACATGTACAATCTGCAATTAATCATATTGAAAATATCCCTGATTGGAAGAATGGAACATATAATAATGAATTCGCAGAATACCCAACAACAATACCAAGTATACAACTAATTATGTTAAAAGATGATTTAGAGAGATATAAAAGATTAGATATATTAGAAGGAAAATTAACCGCATATGGAACTATCACGGCTATGTTGGGAATGTGGATAGGTATGGGGATGAGCACACCATGGTAAATATATTAAAATATTTTAATATCCATTTTTTCCAAAAATGAGCTTGACGCCATTCCAAAGACATAAGATATGTGAATGATGTTTATTTGTTCCACAATAATGAATGGGATTTCTAATGCCTGCTTTTTTGAGTCTTTGATGAAATATCAAAACATGATTATGGGGTCCCATTACATCTATATCATGTACTGTCCATCCCCTCTTTGTTAATCCTCCAACTATTTTAAGATCGAGCTTATGCATATATTTTTCTAATTTCTTTTTATGAA
>DATDYQ010000065.1:0-11136 GCA_035288965.1 Candidatus Nanoarchaeia archaeon | reverse complement strand
AAAACATAAAGATAAAAAACAAGAAAATAAAAAAACAGGATTGGAACAAACTGAAGGGAATGTTACAGAAGAAGGAAAGATAGCCCATGATGTGCTTAAACATCTTCAAGATCAAAAAATAAGGGAAGGAAAGTTTTAGTGGAGGTAAAACATGGAATACATATACACAGCAATGTTGTTGCACAAGCTTGGTAAGCCTGTAAACGAAGAAAATGTAAAGAAAACATTACAAGCAGCAGGCGGTTCTCCTGAAGAGGGAAGAATGAAAGCCTTAGTAGCAGCTTTAGACGGCGTTGATATAGACGCAGCAATAAAAGAAGCAGCTATAATGCCAGCAGCAACACAAGCAGCACCAAAAGCAGAAGAGAAAAAGAAAGAAGAAAAGAAAGATGATACTCAAGCTGCGGCAGGCCTTGGGGCATTGTTTGGTTAGACACTTTTTATATTTTAATTAGTCTAGCCAATTCTATTAGTTTTAGAACTTATAGTTTGTGAAAATTTTAGAATTTATAATGGAAAGTTATTTATATTTTTCTATAATATGTTTATTATGGTAAATCTAAGAGACTTATTCGAAAAAGAAACATATCTAAGCATAAATTCAGTTGGTACAGAATTTGATAAGATATATAAAAAAAGATTAAATATAAAACAAAACCTTTCAATGACATATAGTTTAGATGATGTAATAGCTATAGATAAAAAGATACAACCAAAGATATTTAGTAGAATTTTTGGAGCTAATAGCGAATATTTTGATCTGTCTTATAAAATATCTAAACTAGAAGATTTTTATAAACTTCTTGATGAAATAGTATGGGAGCATTATGATTGGAATCATATGGGTTTGATATCTCGTCTTGAAAAACCAGAACTTGATAAAGATTCATTAAGAATAAGATTGCATGATAATGTTAAAATTAATTCAACTAAAGATGGTAATTTTAAATTAAAAATATTTTCCGTTAACTTTAAAGCTAAAGTTGTTGTAGAATATGGGGGATTAGTGGGCATAGATACTCCCCAAGATAGATATAAAAATTTAATTGATTGGGCTCAAAAACATTCTAATATTGGTTTATTATAATTATCCTTCTATCTAAAAATAATTTCTGATCCATTTACCTTATCTTCTTTCTTTACAAAAACCAAACCTTTAAATAATAAAAGTATTACTTTATATGATTAAATATTATAAAATAATACTATGAAAGAACGTATTTCAATAACCTTAGACAAAGAAATAATAAAAGAGATAGATTTAATTCTAAAAAATAAAAAATTTCGTAATCGTTCTCATTTTGTTGAATCAGCTATAGATTTATTAATAAAAAATGAAAAAAAATAAACAATACACAAAGGATATTGTAATTTTATTAGTTGCAATTTTAGTAATCCTATTTTTAACCCTAACTCAACAAATTCCATTAAAAAGAGCTCCATCTGTTTGTGTAGATGGAACTTTAGTAGATCAATGTTCAACAACTCTCCCATTATATTGCAACGAAGGATTATTAACTCAAAATAGTACAGCTTGTGGTTGTCCATCTCCTTATTATGTTCAAGATGATGGAACTTGTTCAAATTACCCACATATTAAATTATTTTTATATGATTTAAAACAAGATTTAGATAATCAAGATACAATTTTTAAAGCCAAACATTATGATTTAGCATTTTCACATACATCATATGCTCCTTTATTAAAACAAACAAATCCACAAATAAGAGTTTCATTATATAAAAACCCGACAGCTTATACAGACAATGAACAGTCTATAGATATTCCAAATTATTGCTTAAATATAGGTGGTTGTACTAATATAGAAGACTTTTATTTACATTATATCCAAGATGATTCTTACTATGATGTTTCTGGAACTTTTCTTAATACCCGTGGTTATAATCCTGCCTGTTCTCCAGTTTGTAATCCTCCTGCTACAGCAAATTCACTAGATCAATCAAGAATTCCAGATTATTGGCTTGCAACTTGGAAAGCATCAAATATAACAAGTCCATTATGGTTTGATTATGAAACAGTTCAAATTTTAAACTTATTAAACATTAATGGCGTTCAAAGAGAAGCAATGTTCTTTGATAACGCATTCTTCTATCCACCAACAGATCTAAACTATGATAAAACTCATGAGTATCTTAACATTCCCTTAGATAGCAATCATCCAAGAATTCAAGAAATGTATGATGGAATCAATTTATTTAAGAGTTCTTTAGATGTTTATTCTGGAAGAGATTTTAAAGTTATAGCAAACTTCATACACCCAACCTGGTTCTTTAATAATCTTTATTTAAAAAAGAACATACAATATATTAATGATACTTTATTAGAAATTTGGTATCCATATGAATATTATGATAAGATAAATAAAAATATTCAAGTTTCATACTATGAACTATATTTTGCTACATTTTCAGTTCAGGTATTAAATATGTCATTAAATTATAATAAAACATTCTATTTAATTGGCGCCGAAGATTACTACCAATCAACAGATAGAGGAAAAGAATTTTTATTAACCCAATTTTATTTAATTAATAATAAAAATTTATACTTTATGTATAAAGATACTTCAAATGGTCAAATTATACAAAATGGAAGAAAAACAATAGATTATGCATGGGTTAATCAATCAGAATTTGATATTGGCAAACCAGTTCCAAACATATTAAACAAGCAAGATGTATTCAAAAAGTTAAATACAAATCTTCCATATGAGTATGATAAGCCATATGATCCTTCAACAAACCTTAGACCATCATATATTTATGCAAGAGATTATGAAAATGCATTGATATTATCAAAAATGCGTGGCCTTGGTGGTTCTGTACTTAACTATACAAGAATTATAGCTAGAAACCATGAGCCATATACAATAAATGCAGGAGAAACATTACAATTAATGGTTTTTTATACAGATCATACAAGCACAATAACGATTACATTTCCATCTTCAGGGACATTTACTACAAAACAAATAGCTAATGAAATAAATATTCAAACTACAGAAATTAATGCATCTACTTCCGATTTTGATCCAGATTGGACAACAGATGATTCAGTTAGCTACCCAGATTATCTTGTAATAACAAATAACTTAGAAGGAATTAGTACAGGCATTTATGTTTTAGGAGGTACTGCCAACACTAAATTTGTATTTGATCAAAATTTCCGTGCTCCATCTAATACATTAACAGCATTACCAACTGGAAAAAAGTTCTATAGATTATTATATAATAATTCATTTTTCGGACCGATTACAGTGATAGATCTAAAAAACAATGAAGGAGCAATTTTAGTTAGACAAGAATATTTAGATCATGAAAACTTTTATGGTAATATTATCTGCAATCCAAGTGTTTATCCTTCAGGGATATTTACACAAGTTGATACACCAATAGAATTTAGAGTTCATAATGCAATAGATAGTGGAACATTTATTTCAAATTCATTAAATAACTTCTATAATTACACTGTCCAAGGATTTTCATCTCAAGATATGATAGACATTTACATTGATAATGTGCTTATCACATCAAAACAAATAACTCAAAGAGGAATTAATAATATTAATCTAACAACAGATTCTCCTACAGGGTGTATAACAAACTCCCCACCAGGTGGAGGAAGCCCTGGAAGCGGAGGCGGTGGCAGCCCAGGTGGAGGAGGCGGTTCTGAAGGTATTCCTACCATTCCGACAATAAACAAAACTCAGCCAAATGTTACAGTTCAATTACCAATTCAACAAAATGAAACAAAGAATGAAACAGGATTAAGGCTTCCAACAATTTTCCCAGGTGAAGAAAATGTAAAAACCTTTATCTTCATAGGTATTCTAACCTTAATTCTAATGGCATTAGTAGTAATATTTAACAGTTACATAATCTTTAAAAATAGGAAGAAATTACATTAATTGCCTATTATATATCAAATGCATATTAAAATGAAAAGCGATGAACTAAAAACATTAAAAG
Source organism: Candidatus Nanoarchaeia archaeon (assembly GCA_035288965.1). Classification (GTDB taxonomy): domain Archaea; phylum Nanobdellota; class Nanobdellia; order SCGC-AAA011-G17; family JAGVZF01; genus DATDYQ01. The sequence continues at coordinate 7,146 of DATDYQ010000065.1, read as the reverse complement.
ATGAAATAAAAGAACTAAAAATTAAACTAGAAAAGATATCTAAGGAAAAAGAAGAATGGTTTAAAAAAAAAGAGGATCTAAAAATAACAATTTCTAACAAGATAAAGGAAATAAAAGTTATTAAATCATCAAAAGATAAATCAAATATAATATCACAAAATATTAAAAATAACAAATATCAACTTAAAAAAGAGATAGAAGATCTTATTAAAAAAGCTAAACAACTTAATAAAACAAAAAAAGAAATTATTCAAAAACTACATTTAGATTTTGATCCTTCTGAATTAAAAAATAAACTTGAGTCTTTAGAAATGAAAATTCAAACAGATGCAGTATCATTCGAAACAGAAAAAAAAATGATGAAACAAGTAAATGAGCTTAAAAAGAAATTAAGAGAATCTGTTTCAATATCAAAAATTATTGATGAACAAAACACATTGTCAAAACAAATAGAAGCAAAAAGAAAACAATTCAGAGAATTAATCTTTAAAATAAGAGACCATAAATCTCAAGATGATTATGAAGATTTCTTTAAATCATCAAAAGAGATAGAAATTATAAAAAAAGAACAAGAAGCGGCATTTAATAATTTCATAGAAAAGAAAAAAGAATATTCTATAATAATTGCACAAATAAAAGACAAAATAAACAAAATAAGAACCATAGATGAAAAAGAGCATGATATCAGAAGAGAAAAATTAAAACAAAAAAAGGATGAAGATCAGGCAATCTTAAAACAGAAGTTTAGGAATGTAGAAGAAAAATTGAAAAATAAGCAAAAGTTAACAACAGAAGATTTAATGATCTATCAAAAAACTAACTCATAAAAAAACCCTTTAGGGTTATAATCCAAGCTATAAAGAATATAAAAAATATAGCAATAAAACCAACAATAAGTTCTGGACGTATTGGTGATCTCTGTATACTTTCCGCTGGATTAAATAGATTTAAGGTAAACCCATAAGTTAATATCATAAGAGCAAATAAAACAAGATTTGCATTCCTCATTAACAAAACTTTATCTCTTTTTTTTCTTTTTATCATGATTTTTCTTAAAAGCCTCGTTATATAAATACTTTACGTCACTATAAATCGGAATATTATTAATCTTATACCATCTTATTAACAATATCCACACCAAAAATACATATAAAGTACTAACCAATTTCCAAAACGTTAGATGAATGATATCAAACCAACTTCCCCCAAAAGTCAGTAAAACCGTTATTATCAAGACAACCCTGAATATATTCATAGCCAGTATCAATAAACTTCCAACTATAAACATCCTTAACATCCTTTTAAATGGTATGTCTTTTGTCATTAATATCAATAAAGTAAGTAAATAATAAGCAGAGCTAGCTACACAAGCTTCAACAAATTCTAAAGCATAATTTCCAGAATAGATTGTAAAAATATTTGTAAAAATATTCATGGAAAGTGAAACATCAAATCCGAAAATTTTTAACAAAATATAAGGCAAGATTATACTTGGCCATATGAGTATCCAATACCAAAAGATTGGATTAAGAATAAAAGCAAAAAAAACCCTTAATATTAATTTAAATTGGTATTTCATCAAAATAAGTTATTAAAACACGATTTAAATTAGTTTTTAATTATGAAATAATGGTTAAAACATAGAATAAATTATTTCCTTGTAACAACTACAACATTACAAAACTCATTACTAGTGATTTTTATCATACTTTCAATAGATAACAACATCATCTTTTTATATGTTATGTTTTTATCACATTTTTATAAAAGGGCATATTGACCCCCATACTATCAAAATTTTTAACAATCAATAATTTTACCACTATAAATAGGTTTCATATAGATACTACGTTTTTGTATTCTAGAATATATAAACTAAAGAGTGATAATGTTTATATAAAAGGCTTGTATGAAGCTAACATAGGCTCAATTTACTAGCTTAAAAAAAAGGTGATTCTAAACTAGCTACCTAGTAGCTAATCATAGTCTTAATCAGACAAACCAGCCTAGGTAGGTTTGGTACCATCCACTTTTCAAAGTGGAGATAAAAAGAACTCAAAGAGGAGGAAAAAAAGATGAAAAAAGTGATAGTAGGTTTAGTAGCATTACTTCTAGTCATGACAGCAATTCCAGTAAGAAGTAACGAAGTAGGTTCAGGTGTAGGTATAAACATAAACACAGAAAAATTTGTACCTATGATCTGGATGTGTGACGACAGAATTGTAAGAGATGATTGTAATGAACCTGGAAGAGTTTCAGATTGCGGAGATAAATTAGTTGAAAGACTAAATAACTACGCATTTGAAGGAGAATCAATACATTGGAGAGTGCTTGTTTTAGATAAAAACGGCATCGAAAAGATAAAAGATGTATTTGTAACTCTAGGAAGCTCAAGAGCACCAGAAAATGACATAGAAGCAAACTGTAAACTAGACTATGTATTAGACAGAGAAGACAAAATAGATAAAACATGTAATGCAAGAATACTTGAAGAGCAATTATACCATCTACCGGACAACTCAGCAGCATACTACGACTGTACATTAACAGTGGAAACCCCTGAATCAATGTACGGAGAATACTGGGTAGCAGCAGAAGTTGAAGATTTAGATGGCCAGAAAGCAGCATTCGACGAACAAGAATTCTGGTTCTTCAATCCAGTAATTGCACTAAGTGTAGACGGTGACATCGACTTTGGAACTGTACGCCCAGGAACACAAGCATATTCCAAAACATTAACAGTTGGAAATAATGCAGACGCAGGCAGTGGAGTTTTACTTGATATGTTCATATCAGGAACAGACTTTTACGACCCAGCAAGTTCAGGAGCAAAATGCCCAGACAGCAACGTATTGAAATTAGATAATTTCAGATACTTTGCAACACAAGGAGCATACTCCACAACAGGCAACCCTGGATCTGATTCAGAAGGCTACAGATCAATTCCATACGAAGTAACCGGAACAGGTGGCGCAGTCAACAACGGAAGACAAGACATAATCTTTAACGGAATACTTCCAGGCGGATATTCTGCTGGAAACATCTTGTCACCAGGTGCTGAATTGGCAATAACTTTCAAGTTAGCATTGCCAGAGCCATGCAACGGAGACTTTAGCTCAGGACAGATAATGTTCTGGGGAGAAGCAATATAAGGTTGTAAAAACAACCAATTTTTTTTCTTTTTTTAAAATATAAATTAAAATACATAAATCAATAAAAAGACAAAAAAATAGAATAATAAAAATGAAAAATAAAATTATATTCATAATATTAACTGTAATCATATTAACATTATCTTCTATTATAATTGCAGAAAGAGTTAATGCATATGCTAAAAATCAATATTGGGAATGTACTTCTAAGGGTGAAAAAAGTTTAGGAGATGCTTTCGGAAGAAGGGCGGGAACTGTTTGTAAAGACACTTGTTGTAAACTTTGCATTTCTACTAAACCATTCCAAGATTGTTTTAGTTCATCAGCAAAACCATCTTGTTCTTGCCAAGCAGGTGGCGGTGGTGGAGGCGGTGGAGGAACAGATCTTAATCCACCTACAATAACAATTAATACCCCAGTAAATGGCACAGCATATCCTTCAAAATCTACAACAATTGATATAGATTTAAATGAAGCAGCTGATTTATTTGTTTCAGATAACTCAGGATCATTCCAAAAACTTTGCTCAAAGTGTACAACATATACCGGGGTTAAAATATATAATGATGGAAAACATTCTTTAATGTTTAAAGCAACCGATTCAAATCAGAATACTAAAACAACTTCCTTAAATATAATAATAGATACTCAAATTCCAAAGGTCAATAAAATTCTTCCATTGCCAAATTCATTTTCAAATGGAGAATTTACAATAAATTATAATGAAGATAATCTTAAAGATTTAATATTAAATTATAAATCATCTTCAAATCCAATTCAATCAGTTTCAAAAAAAGATTGTCCTTCTGGTAGAAGTCAGCAATGTACAATAAAAGTTAACAATCTTCCACAAGGAGAAACAGAATTTTTCTTCACATTAAAAGATGCAGTTAACTCAATTAATTCAAAATCGATAAAGATAAAAGTTGACACAGTTGCTCCACAACTAACTGTTCGCGACCCAAAAAACAAAGATTATGGATCAACTAAAGCATTATTTGACATTTCATCTTCAGAGTTAGTTTTATTAAATTATATAGATATGAATGAACATACACCAAAACCCAAACAATTATGCAGTTCTTGTTCAAACTTTAATAAACTTGTAACATTCCAAGATGGATTACATAATGTAACAATAAAAGGAAAAGATAAAGCAGGAAATCAAGCTTCCTTCAATATCCTATTTACAACAGATTCAAAAAAGCCATTAATATTAAGAACATTCCCATTAAAAACAGATTTAGCTACAAATGGAAACTTTAAAGTTATCTACACAGAAGAAAATCTTAAATCAATGAGCTTGTTTTATGGAACATCCGTCTTCTTTGAAGTTTCTTTAACAAACTGCCAATCTGGAAAGAATATGGAATGCTCTAAATTTATTGATATATCAAGCTTAAATGGAAAGCAAATACAATATTTCTTTAAAATAACAGATAAATCAGGAACAAGTGTAACTTCAAATCCAGTTACTTTAATGGCAGACACCTCAGTTCCAAATATGAATATACAATCACCATTAGAAGCAAATACATATCCAAAAAATACAAGAATTAGGGTTTCATTATCAGAAAAAGTTAAAGTCCTAGAATATATCTTAGATAATAGCAATACAGGAAGTTTGTGCCATAACTGTAATTCATTCAATAGCACAAAAACAATTCCCGCTGGAAATCACAAAATCAAGATAATAGCAACAGATTATGCCAATAATAAAGCTGAGAAAACAGTAAATTTTAAAACAGCTTAATCCCTTTAATATAGTAGTACCATCATCATTTATATACTTTTACGTCCATATTTCTTATTTCATATTCGATAAACGGGGGTGAAATATATTACTAAAAAGATGGTGAATACAAAAATTAATTCTAATAATTATATCTATAATAAAAAAGGAGGCAGTAATATGAAAAAATTATTTACAATATTAGTAGCGATATTCATGGCAATATCAATGATGCCTGTAAAAGCTACAGAAATAGGAACAGGTGTTGGCATAAATGTTAACACAGAAGACTTTGTTCCATTAATTTGGATGTGTGATCATAGAATTGTTACAGATGATTTCAATGAACCTGGAAGAGTGAGTGAAGGTGGAGAAAAACTCGTTGAAAGAATACAAAATTATGCTTTCGAAGGAGAACAAATCCACTGGAAAGTTTTGGTTATGGATAAAAGCGGAATAGAAAAAATAGGAGATGTGTCTGTTAATATAGGCCCAACCCAAGGTCCAGGAAATGACATAGAAGCAAACTGTAAAATAAGTCATATCATACAAAATGAAGAAAGAATAGATTCATCATGTAATGCAAGAATACTTGAAGAACAACTAAAACATCTACCAGATCACACAGCTGCATACTACGACTGTACATTTACAGTTGAAACAGCTGAATCAATGTACGGAGAATACTGGGTATCTCCAGAAGTAACTGATTTAAACGGAAATCAAGCAGCATTAGACGAACAAGAATTCTGGTTCTTCAATCCAGTAATAGGATTAACAGTTAACGGAGACATTGACTTTGGAACACTAAGACCTGGAACAGTAGGATATTCCAAAACATTAACAGTTGGAAATGATGCAGATTTTGGAAGTGGAGTTTTACTTGATATGTTCATATCAGGAACAAACTTCTATGACCCTAGCTCATCAGGAGCAAAATGCCCAGACAGCAACGTATTGGAACTGAAAAACTTTAGATATTATGCAACTAGTGGAGCATACTCTACAAAAGGAAATCCAGGAGCAGACTCAGAAGGTTATAGGAAAGTCCCATACGAAGTAACCGGAACAGGTGGCGCAGTCAACAACGGAAGACAAGACATTATCCATAATGGATTACTTCCAGGCGGATATTCTGCAGGAAATGTTTTGAGTCCAGGAGCAGAACTAGCAATGACATTTAAGTTAGCATTGCCAGAGCCATGCAACGGAGACTTTAGCTCAGGACAGATAATGTTCTGGGGAGAAGCTGTATAAACTTTTTTCTTTTTTTCTTTAAACTTTAGAATGAATATTTTAAAATAACTATAACATTCTGTTTTTCTAATAACCTTTAAAATGTAAACTTATTGAAGCATATATTACACTAAACAATCTGTCTACCCTAGTGGCACTATCTATATTTATATACTTTTTTTGTATCTTAATATTCAGAGGTGATTAGAGGTGATAACAGTAATGAATAATAAAGGGGCAACACAAAATGCAAAAGAGGACAATAATTACTCTATCAATATATTTAATTATAATATCAATAACAACATTTTTAGTTAGTTCTGCTACAAGTTCAAGTCCGAGAATAACATTTTCTCCACAAATAATAACTTCCGCTTCATGGCCATCTGATGGCCAATTTGTTCAATGGGCTTCTGATCCTGCTGAAGATGGTACTGGTGAAAATTGGATGGATATTGACAAAGGATATTCTTATTGTGATGGAACTTATGCTTATTTCAGAACAACTTATTTTGATACTCCAGCTCAGGAAGGAGATTTAGATTGCAGTCCTGGAAACTCAGGAGCATGTACAACTTTAGTTAGATATAAAATTTACATTAATAATCTTCCTTCTGATGGAGAAGATAATGGAGATGTTGAATTTTTTATAGAAGATAGATCTCCAGGAGGAATTGGAAATGGGATATATGAGCTTTATTTAGTTCATGATTTAGATGATGATGATTCATTCACAGATAATTTTGATGAAAATGTTGGTGGCGGAGTAAAATATGATAATGGCTCAGCTAACTTTGTAGTTGAACAGCAAGGAATTATTGATGAAATAGTCGGTTATAGAGTATTACCAAATTCAACTGATTTTTACATAAAACTTTCTTCTTTTGGTGGAACATGTGATGCATATGAATTAATTTATGAAACAGACCAAGATGAAAATAATCCAATTGATCAACATCCAACTCAAGGACAAGGAGATAGAACAGAAGGATTTACTCCCCCACCAGTTCCTGTTTGCGGTGATGG
>DATDYQ010000064.1:0-3955 GCA_035288965.1 Candidatus Nanoarchaeia archaeon | reverse complement strand
TTTATCCTGAGAAAGACCACTTCTTGTTTTAAAATCGGAGAATATCCATCATCTCGAGTATCAATATTTTTAGGTCTTAAGCCCAACAAGTAAGCATTCGCACGTAGAGGAGATCTTTGAGAAAGCCTGTCAGGTAATTCTTCTTCACGGAAATAAATATCTTGAGGCCCACCTACAATATTATAGGCAGTTATAGTTTCATCTCCAGATTCAGTTTTAACATAATGTTTGGCGGGGTCTTTATCATCTTCAAAAACTTGAACCAGTTTTCTACTTGGAGTAATTCCTCTTGAAGGGGTTTTTTCAGCCAGGCTTCTAAGATTCTCTCTTATAGTGGGAGGAACCATATCATCTTTTTTAGCCATAAAAACAAAACACCTTCTGTCTATTTAATCATTTCCATACTCTCCCCACTAAATCCCTCTATTTTCCCATAGCTTAATCTTTCAATCATCTCCAAAATATTCAAGCACACATTAATAGTTCGTTTAAATATTAAGATTTAATCCTAAAATTTCCCAACCAAATAATCAAATTTAAATATTTAAGTTAATATTATTCGAGATGAAAATTGTTTTTACTCTTCATACAAAAGCCCGTCTAAAAAAGAGAAAAATTACAGAAGAGGAAGTTATTTATGCTATAAAATCTCCTGACAAATTAACAAAAATAAACTATAAATATTATGCTCAAAAAAACATAGGTCAAGGCAATATAGAGGTAGTTTATATTAAGGAAAATTATATAAAGGTAATAACCATATACTGGCTATAATGGAAATCACATATGACAAAGATGCTGATGCAATTTACATTGAATTTAGCAATGCAGAATTCTCAAAAAACAAGAAAATAGATGAGCAAACAATCATTGATATAGATAAAAACGACCAAATTATAGGTATAGAGATATTAGACGTTAGCAAACGTATTCCAAAAAATTTCCTCCAAAGCGTTAAAGTTAGAAATATCTCTTTAGAGCAATAATCTCAATCCATCTTTAAGTTAATTTAAAGGTATGGCTTAGATATGGTGGAAGCCTAAAAAACCCAAACCTTTATAATCCTGTTTTTTTAACATAATATATGAAATTTAAAAATAAAAAAAATAATAGAAAAGAAAACTTCTCACAAAAAGGCGATTCAGCATCACCAATAGATATAAACGAACTGAATGAAGACAAAATCGACATGAATTTTATTCTTACAGGTATAGTTGATAGAATTGTCCAAACAGGAGGGCCAACTGTATTTTACATTTCTGACGGCACTGGCTCAATAGCAATAAAATCTTTTGAGGGGGCAGGTGTGAGGGCACATGCAAATATAGTAGAGGGTGATTTAATAAAAGCAGAAGTTTCAATAGGAGAATTCCAAGATGAACTAGAGGGAGAAGTATCAAGACTAACAAAATTATCCGATGAAGAAAAACAATATTTTTCAGAAAAGATAAAGAAATTAGAAAGAAAAAGAGCAGAGATAACTCCTCCAGAATTTTTAGTGAAGAATATAATTTTAGATAAATTAAAAGAGAAATATACCCAAGCAGCAATAGAAATTCGCTTAGCTATAATACAAAACAGACCGATAATTATAAGACATCATAATGATACAGATGGATATAGTTCCGGCTTTTCTTTGGAAAGAGCAATTCTTCCTTTAATTAAAGAACAACATACCTCTGTAAAAGCCGCTTGGGAATTTTATACAAGAGCGCCATGCGCGGCTCCATTTTATGAGATAGAAGATTCAATAAAAGATACTGCAAAATCTTTATCAAACGAAGCAAAGTTTTCAAATAAAATGCCGTTAGTCATAATTGCAGACAATGGTTCTTCTCAAGAAGATTTAATGGGAATACAACAAGGAAAAGTTCACGGAATGGATTTCATTGTAGTAGACCATCACTTTTTTGAGAAAGATGTAATATCTAATGAAGTATTAGTTCATATAAATCCTTTTTTAGTAGGAGAAGACGGAAAGAAGTTCTCAGCAGGAATGTTATGTACAGAACTTGCAAGATTCATAAATCCAGATGTCCAAAACATAGAACAAATACCGGCTATGGCTGCTTTTGCAGATAGAATAGACAATCCCGAAGTTGTTGAAAATTATTTTAAAATTGCAGAAAAGAAAGGTTATCCTAAAAGTCTTCTTGAAGACATAGCTTCAGTTATAGATTTTATTTCTTCAAAATTAAGATTTATGGAAGCAAGAGAATACATAGAAGTTTTATTTGGCGAGCCAATGGAAAGACAAAAAGCATTAGTAAAATTAATGGCTCCTTATATAAAGAAATTAGAAAATAAAGGCCTTGAAATAGCAAAGTCTGCAGTAAAAATTGAGAAGGTTGGAAAAACTACAATACAAGTATTAGAAATTGAAGAAACATTTTCAAGAGGTTTTTATCCTAAACCAGGAAAATGTATAGGTCTACTACATGATAATATTCAAAAAGAAAAAGATTTAGATAATGTTGTATCTCTCGGAGTGTTGTCAGACGCAATAACAATAAGAGCCACAGAAAAATCAAATTTCTCAATACATGATTTAATAATTTATCTCAATAATCATTTGAAAGAAGCATTTGTCGAGGGCGGAGGCCACAAAAACGCAGGAGCTATAAAATTCCTTCCAAATAAGAAAAAGCTAGTCTTAGAAAAAGCAATTAGTTATATTAAATCTCTGAGTTAAGATTGTCCAAGAGCTGTCCAAGCGGAATAGCTTATTCCATTTGAATCTCCCCAAGAAAACGGATCATTATTAGGACTTGAATAAACATACTTATTATTTCTAAATCTAACATTATTTGAGTTCTGATATTCCTGCCAGGTCTTAAAGCCAGTACACTCAAATTTTTTTGAACCTACCATTCCAGTTCTTTGCTTTGGATCACTTCCAATATCAATATAATTATCATAGATATCAATATTTACACTATGTAATAATTTTCCATATTTAATACAATCATCATTGGGTTCATCAAATATTTCATTTTTATTACCTCTATTTTGCATCTTTACTCCGATTCCATTTCCATTTCCTAAAACATAGTTATCATAAACTTCAACATTATCTGAGTTATGTATCATTATTCCAGAATCTCCAAGGAAGGTATCTGCTTTTCCATTACCCACAACATAATTATTCCTTATAATCGCATCGTGACTTATCTCATGACTTATTCCAATCGCAGAATTACCTACAACAACATTATATTCATAAATAATGTCAGTATTATATCCATCAGTCCACATTCCAACATGATTATTATTATGAAAATAATTTTTAGTTAGTTTAGCAACCTGAACGTCTTGAAGTTTCATTCCCCCCATAGAAGTAAAGTTTCCAGTATCAGTAAATCCTGCAACATTCCTTCCATTTTCTACCAAAGGATTTTTATAAACCTCATTTTCAATTATTTGTAAATCATCTCCAGAACTTGCTAAACCTTTTTGTCCATTTTGATAGATTTTATTTCCTTTCATATAAGCCTTATGTCCCAAAGTTATTCCAACAGCATGATTCCATCTCACTTCATTATTTTCTACATTCCAATTGTTAGAATGAGTTTTTTGTATACTCATAATATATAGTCCAAAATCTTTACACGATTCAGAATATTTTATTCTCCTAACGAAAACTCCCGTTTTATCTTTACAATTTTTTTCTATATTTGTGCCTTGTATAGCAGAATACTGGAATTGAGATGCAAATTTTTCAATAATAAAACCTCTTATAGCGACTCCACTTACACTCCCAAAAAATGCGTGAGGCGTCTTACTAACTTCTATTTTTTTAATAACACCAAATAAGTCATATGGGCTATCAACAAAATATATCTTTTTCAAGTTATAATCAACATAATACTTTCCTTGAGAAACTTCAGAGAGACTTGGAACCTCATAAAGCATCACATCATCAATATAAAGATCTTGAGGATTTATACATCCACGA
>DATDYQ010000063.1:0-12609 GCA_035288965.1 Candidatus Nanoarchaeia archaeon | reverse complement strand
TTATTGTTAATGGATTATTTCTTACATATTGATAACCGCCTTCAGTTGGTTTGAAGATTGGATCATTGCTAATGAATTTACCACTTGAAGGATTATAATATCTGGCATTGAAATAATTTAATGAACTTTCAATATCATGTTATTTGCTTGCAAATCCATATTTCTCTTTTCCTTGAGATGAAAAACTTAACTCTTTTCCAAATGGAAGATAGTTAGCTTTAAAATTAACATTTCCAATGTTATCTGTTTCTAAGCTTGTACTTCCTACATTATCAGATTGAAAGTAAATAACAATATTATCTTGTATTTTAGCCACTCTTCCAGCTGAATAAATATAACTAACTGGAGAATTACTTTCTACCTGAGTTAATTCAGATGTTTGAGATACTGCTTGATTTAAAATAAATTTATCTTCATTTCCTGTAAAATCATATTTAGCTTCATTTCCATCTACACTAACTTTTACTGTTTCTAATTTAATACCACCAGGATAATTAATATAAAAAAACTTAGCTGTAAAATTACTTAATATCTCATCTTTTATTACTTCATATTGGCTATTAATTATAAAAGTTATTTTGTTAAAATCTTTATCAAACTTATTTTCAACTAAAACTTGAATTTGATTATCACTTACATTAACATCTAAAACATTTATTGAACTTATTTGAGCAGAACTAAAAGGCATAACTACAAGTAAAACTACTAAAAATATAACAATAACCTCTTTTTTCATATTTAAAAGTAATCTTTATTAATATTTAAGTCTTTTTATCATTAAATCCAATATGCACATTTTATAACACAAAAGCTTAAATTTAATTTATAAATCATCATTTTTATGGAATATAAAGAAAGATCTCCCGCCTTATTTCTAGCCTGTAGATCGGGTAAAGACTTTGCAGAAAAACTCATTATAGAATATAGTAAATTAACAGCTGTTAATAAAGAACTAGGTAAAATGCAGGTAGAAAACTTCTCAGATGGTGAAATTCATATTATTATAGATGAAGAAACTGTTCGTGGAAAAGATGTTTATATTATACAAAACCTTTACAACCCATTAACTAATATCAATCTGCATGAAAATTTATTTGAGTTACTAAGTGTAACAAGGGCAATTAAATCATATCAAGCTTACCAAGTTACAATTGTTGTTCCATATCTAGCATATTCAAGGCAAGATTATGTAGCTGAGAAAAAACAGCCAATCAATGCTAAAATGGTAATGGACATGCTTAATGCAGCAGGTGCAGATGGAATATTAACAATGCATATTCATTCTAAACAACAGCAAGGTTTTGTTCCAAATGTAACATTTGCTTATGATAATTTGATGCCAACTAAGTTATTTGTTAATCATATTAATAAAAATTATCCTGAAATATTATCTAATTCCACTGTATTTTCTCTAGACGTTGGAGGTATTAAACTAGCTCGTGAACTAAAAGATAAATTAAACTTAAGATTGGTTATAAGTGATAAAAAAAGGCCTAAAGCTGAGCAAATTGATCATGAAGAAGTGTATTTTGTAGGAGAAGAAGAAGATATTATAGGAAAGATTGGTATTGGAATAGATGATATGGTATCTTCAGCAGGAACTTTATATGCGATATTAAAAAAAGCTAAATCTAAGGGGTTAAAAGAGTTTATTATGCTAGCTACCCATTCTTTGCTAGTTAGCAAAGCTATAGAAAGATTAACTGAATTATATGATGAAGGAATATTAAAAAAGCTTATTGTTACAAATACAATACCCCAAAAAGATTTGCCTTTTATAGAAATCATAGAAGTTAACAAAGATTTTGCAGAAGCTATCTATAGAAAAAACACAAATCGCTCAGTAAGTCTTCTTTATTCCTGATTTATAACATTTAATCTTCTTGATTTAGAAACAAAATTTAATATCTTTCCTTCTTTGTATTTTCCAGTTCCAAAATAGTCATTATTGTTTTTTATGACAACATATCCTTCAACTTGTTCATTTATATTAATATCTTCACCTTTCATCCATTTTATAATATCTTCCTTATCCAAATTAGCAACATTTTTCTTAGCATACTTTCCTATTAACTGGCTTCCTTCTATGCTTAATCTTATTCCATCTTTCTCTAAACTGCAAAAATATAATCCGATATTATCAACTCTTAATTTTTTTAAGTCAATTTTTGCTATCTCTCTATTTGTTATTAATATCTTATCTTTAGTATTCTGCAAGAAAACATAATCTAATTTTAATTCTTTAATATCATATTGTTCTTTTAATTTATCTAATATTTCATTAACTTCTTTTTTATTTAATATTTTCATAATATTTACTTATTTAGATAAGTTAAAAAGCTTCCGATAGTTTTATTAACTTTTTTAATGCTTCTGTAGTCTATGTCCAGGCAATTTAATGCAAATTTAGTATATTTTGTTGAACCTAATAAAGAGGGAGATATAAGTGAGGATTTAGTTAAACTTGCTTCAGAAATGGCCACAGCTAGACAAGCTCTATTATCCTATTATGGTCATTATGATTTTAAATGTATAGTTTCTTTGGAAAATCTAAACCGCATCGGTATAAGGATAGAATCAGAAAAACAATCGCGTTTGGAAGGCGCAATAGGATTTTTGATAGAACATGCAAGAATTCCGGAGGCAATTCATACAAAAAGGTCCATTTATGAGATTTTAGAAGAGTCTTTTTTAAGGAGACATGGGAAAAGATTTTCAAGAAATCTATTCTATAGTTTTTTTACTGGTGGAAGAGTTGTGGTGGACATTTAATTCTAAAAATATCCAAAACATTTAAAAAAAGAGATTTACTTTAAATTGTATGAAAGATAATGATATTCGATTAATTTGTCTAGAAAATGCTATAAAATATAATGGAAAGGCAGATATTGGAAGTGTTATTGGAAAAATTCTAGGTAAAGATCCTTCTTTAAAAGCAAATATTAATGAAATTAAACAAACTGTAATTAAGCTAGTAAAAGAAGTTAATTCTTTAAGCTTAGAGCAACAAAGCAAGAAATTCAAAGATCTTGGTGGAAAAATAGAAGAAAAGAAAGAAGAGAAACATGATTTATTTGCTTTCCTAAATATAAAACAAGAAGAAAAGATAATTACAGCATTTCCTCCTGAACCTTCTAAATATCCTCATATTGGTCATGCTAAGGCTATTCTACTAAATTATGAACTGGCTAAAAAGTATAAAGGAAAATTTATCTTAAGATTTGAAGATACCAATCCGACATTGGCAAAAAAAGAATTTTACAAAATTCACCTAGAAAATTATAAATGGCTTAATATAATCCCTAATAAAATAGATTATGCTTCTGATCACATGAAAGAATTTTATCATTATGCTGAAATATTAATTAAAGATGACAAAGCTTATTGTTGCACTTGTTCTCAAGATGTAATGAAACAAAATAGATTCAAAGGAACTGCTTGCGCTTGTCGATCAAGAGATATAGAAGAAAATATTAAACTTTGGAAGAAAATGCCAAAGATGAAAGAAAATTCCATTGTTTTAAGGTTAAAAATAGATTTAAATCACCAAAATACAACAATGAGAGACCCAACAATATTCAGAATAATTAAAGCTTCACATCCAAGATTAAAGAAAAGATTTACAGTCTGGCCAAACTATGATTTTGAGAATTCAATAATGGATGGATTGGAAGGAATTACCCATAGATTAAGAACAAAAGAATTTGAATTAAGAGCTGAACTTCAACATTACATTCAAAATGCTCTCGGTTTTAAAGAAACATTTAGTTACGAATTTGCTCGTTTCAATCTAGAAGGAACTGAATCATCTGGAAGAATTATAAGAGAAAAAATAAAAAACAAAGAAATGACTGGTTGGGATGATCCATCATTAACAACATTGGTTGCTTTACGAAGACGTGGATTTTTACCTGAAGCAATTAAAGAATTTGTTTTATCAACTGGAATATCAAAATCAGAATCAACATTAAAATGGGATGATTTAATTTTGCATAACAAAAGATTACTTGATCCCAAAGTTAATCGTTATTTCTTTATTATTAATCCAAATAAAATTGAAATAAAAAATGCTCCAAAGATAACGGCAAAACTACCATTGCATCCAGAGTTTAAGATGGGTTTTAGAATTTTAAAGACAAATGGAAAGTTTTACATTCAAGATAAGCTGGATAATAACAAAGTTTATCGATTCATGCATCTATTTAATTTTAAAAATTTAACTTATATTTCTTTAGATTATGATGAAAAGTTAAATGCTAAATTAATTCATTGGCTTCCAATTTTAAAAGATTTAGTTAAAGTAGAAGTGTTAATGCCAAACAAAGAAATAAAAAAAGGTTTAGCAGAGCCGTCGATAAAAAAGTTAAAAGTAAATGATATTATTCAGTTTGAACGTTTTGGTTTCGTTCGTTTAGATAAAAAAACTAAAAATAAATTATTTTTTTATTTTTCTCACAATTGATAAAGTTTAAATACTAAAACAACTTTCAAATATTAAATAAAAATTGAGGTGATCACCAAAAATGGCAAAGAAAAAGAAAAGATTATAAATAAAAAGATAAATTCTTAAATTTTATTTTTTTTAATTTTTTTTAAAACAATAACCTTTATAAACCCATAATTCTCGCAAATGTTAAACCGATGATTAACTAGGAGGTTTAAAATGGATCTAAATTCAGATATTTCAAAAGAAAATGTAGAAAAAGCATTAGAAGCCGTCGAGATAGCTAAAAAAACAGGTAAAATAAAAAAAGGAACTAATGAAGTAACCAAGGCCATCGAACGCGGAGTTGCAAAACTAGTTCTAGTTGCTAAGGATGTCAATCCTAAAGAAGTTATAATGCATTTGCCTGCTTTATGCAAGGAAAAAAACATTCCTTTAATTCCAGTTAATACAAAAGAAGAACTTGGAAATGCAGCTGGAATCCCTGTTCCAACATCAGCTATCGCTGTAATTAAAGAAGGCGAATCTGCTAAACTAATAAAGGAACTATCTTCATTATAAAATGGCAGAACATAATCCCAAAGACCAAAGGCATCAAAAGCCAGATGTAAGGCAGGAAAATAAGCCATTTCAGCGAGAATCTTCTCTATTTTCATATGCATTTGCTGCTAGAGTAGAAGAAATTATTGGCAGAACAGGAGCAAGAGGAGAAGCTACTCAAGTAAGAGTCAAAGTTCTAGAAGGTAGAGATTCTGGAAAAATATTAAGAAGAAACTGCAAAGGTTCTGTTAGAATAGGAGATTATTTGATGTTACGTGAAACAGAGATAGAAGCAAGAAAACTAACACAAAATAGAAAATAAAATGGCAAACTGTTCATTCTGTGGAAGAAGAATTGAAAAAGGAACCGGTAAAATATATGTTTACAAAACAGGAAAGATTGATAATTTCTGCTCATCAAAATGTGAAAAAAATCTGATTAAGCTCGGAAGAAGACCTAGAGATTATAAGTGGACTAAATTCTTTGAAAAAGGAAGCAAATGATAGAGAGAACATTTGTAGCTATAAAACATGATGGAGTTCAACGTGGTTTAGTTGGTGAAATAATAAAAAGATTTGAACAAAAAGGAATTAAGATAGCTGCTTTAAAGTTAGTTCATGCAGATGATAATAAGGCAAAAAATCATTACTCATTTACAGAAGAATGGGCAAAGCCACTTTATGATAGAACAAAAGAAGGTTTTGAAAAACAAGGCAAACCTTTCCCGTTTAAAGATCATATGGAATATGCAAAAATGATACAAAGTTTTAACATAAATTATTTGCAAGAAGGTCCGGTTATAACAATGGTATTAGAAAGTCCTAATGTGGTTGAAATTGTAAGAAAAATTATTGGTCATACAGAACCAAGACAGGCAATTCTTGGAACTATAAGGGGAGATTTTGCAACTGATAGCTATACAATGGGTAATGATGGTAAAAGGGCTGTTAGAAATATAATGCATGCTTCTGGAGATGTTAAAGAGGCAGAAAGAGAGATAGCTTTATGGTTTACTGAAGATGAAATACATAATTATAAAAAAGAAGATTGGAATGTAATTCACAAGCTTTAAATATTTTTCTATGCTTATTTATTATATGAAATATCATATGGATGATGTAGGAGAAATAAGTCACGTTTGTACTCCAGTAGTTAGGGAAGATATTTATAAATCTTATTATTTAGAAGATAAAGCTAATTTAATTGAAAGATTATATAATAAAACATCAAAGCTTCTTGAAAAAGAATTGCATGAGAAAAAAAGAGCCCAATCAGATCATTCAGGAGTATTCTTCAGTGATTTTTTTGGAATCGTTTATCTTTCTTTAAGGAAATCTTCGATAAAAGACTATAAAAGATTAGAATTATCATTTGACTATCAATCTGGAAGAATGGCTGATCCCGAAGAATGTATTGAAGGAATAGAAAAAATAATAGAAAAAATAGAAAAAAAGGGTATTCATTTTTTAGAAGATAAACTATAAATCGAAAGGTTTAAATAAGTATATATACTTAATCTACTTAAGTGATTTAAATGACAAACATGACATTAGCAGTTTCAGAAGATTTGCATAAGATAATGCGAAAACATAAAGAAATAAGATGGAGTGAAATAGCAAGGCAAGCATTATTTGAACATGCAAAAAAACTGGAGCTCATGGATAAAATTCTTAGAAATAGTAAATTAACTGAAAAAGATGCACTAGAAATTGGCAGAAGAGTGAACAAAGAAATAGCAAAAAAACATGGTTTAATTAAATGAAAGTTGTAATATATTGTAATCGTATTATAGCAGCACTTATAAAAGAAAGCACAACTAGAGATATAATATTTAATAAAAATTTTGATTTTTTTGCACCAAACTATATTTTAATTGAGATAAATAAATATAAAAGTTTTATAATAGATAAAGCTAAAATATCAGAAGAAAATTTTGATATATTATTATCTTTAATTTTTCAGAATATTATAGTTATTCCAAAAAATATTTATAACAAGTTTATTAAAAAGTTTAAATACAAAATAAAAGATCAGAAAGATATTCCCTATTTAGCTGCAGCTTTCGCAATCAAAGCAGATGGTATTTGGACTCACGACACTGACTTTAAAGACCAGAAAGAAATTCAAATATTTAGTAATATAGATATGCTTAATTTAATAAGAAGTAATTCACAAGCTTTAAATATTTTTCTGACATAATCAAATAAATCATGACTTTTGAACCTATAGAGAAACAAGGGTATTATGATGGAATTTCTTCTTTAATGAAAGATTTATATAAAGAATGGATTTCATTTTTTAAAAGAAGTGAAGCTATAGATCAAAGAGTAGTTGTCCAACATAATGGAGCAGATTGGCGTTGTTTTCATGATGAAACACCTTATGGAGTTATTCTAGTCACATTATTAAAAGAAGACGAACATTTAAAGAAAGGTCAAAGTAGATTAGGTTTATATTTTTTTTATAATCTTCAAAATGGTAATGAGAAAGAAAAAGGAGAAAAGAGAATCAGTTTTTTATTAACGGAAGCAACAAAGAAAAATCTTCCAATACCGCTAGAACTTAAAGTTTTATTAAAAAATCCACAATCAGTTCATTAAAATTATTTTAAATTCAACTCTTTATCTAACTCTTCAGCCATCTCTTTAAGTTCATTAAAAACTTCATCAATATCACTTCTTAAGTTTTTTATTAACTCTTCCAGATTATTAACCCTCAAATAATATTTATTATCTTTACAGATAACAATTCCTTGCTCTATTAAATTATTCAAATGATGAATTATAGTTCCTCTTGTTAAATTAGCTCTTTCAGCTAGTTGATCGCTACTTAATCCTTTTCCTATCTTAGCTACTTTCAATAACTCAATAAATATTCTAAAAGAGCTCTTATCTTTATCTCTAGTTCCAAATAATCCTAAACTATTACTAAGCCATTGTAATCCTTCATTAACATCTACTTGTTTTGGTTTACTTACCTTAACTATAGTTACTCTTCTAAAATATGTTGTCATAATATTAAATATATTGTTTAGTATATAAAATTTCCTGATAAGCTATTCAGAATCACGTTCAACGTTGAATTGGATATGTTCAATCTCTAACCAAAGTGATCCTATCTTTACAGTATCACCTAAAAGTTTTTTTACTATCTCATTAACACGTTCTTCTAATATATCATCAGAATTAATTTCTCCATGGCGCATTTTCATAGGAAAAACACCAAAATTATGTACAGGAATAGAAACATTTTCTTTGTATAATTGTGGATTAAGATAATATATATCATTTCTTTGTCCACCAAATAAGTTTTGAAGGAAAGTACGTTGTATTTCCAGAACTTTGATATAGGTTGTAATGCTATACATTTTACCACCTTAAAATAAATATGCATTTATAAAGTTTTTCATTAGTAGCTAAAATATTAAAAAACTATTTATTCAATAAATTATAGGAAATGCTGAACTGTAGTTATCCTGATAAGATACATTTTCTGTATTACCTGTTTTTGGCTGTGGTTTTATAACATAAAAATTGCCTTGTATCTTATACCCTCTTTCTTTTTTCATTTTATATTCAAGATAGTCACAATGTAAGGTTCCCGTATGTGCTGGATCAACATGAACTGTTCTTTGTTCTAGCTGAACTTTTCCTTCTTTTTCCATCTTGCTTAATTCTTTTCCCATTCCATTAGCAAAGGAATCTGCAATCATAACATCTTGTCCTGTTTCATTGGCATAACTTGATAAATAATCTATCCATTCTTTATTAAGGTCTACTGAACCATTTCCATAAAATCTTGTAGTTATTATTCCTTTATCTGTCAAAATTACTCTATTTCTTCCTATATATTTTCCATCAGCAGTTTTTGCATATACCACTCTTTTATTAGAATCCATAACATTGGCAACTGCACCCCAAAAATTTATTCCATCAGGTCTCAGACATGAATTAAAATATTCTCCAGCAAGTAATGCTTCTATAGGATCTTGACTTACATAAAATTCCACACTAGTTTCAAGATTTTTCAAAGTTCCTTTAAAGCTCCTTACTCTTTGAATTTTATCTTTAATCTCAAACTTTAATCTTCCATCAATATCTGTTGATTGTGATCCTAAAAATTTTTCAGTTTTTTCAAGTTGTTCTTCTAATTTTCCGGAATCCATTCCATCAATTTCAATAGGTGCAGTATATCCTATAATATCCAATTTAAGATTTAAAATCTCGATATGGTCTCTTATAGTGTCTTTTGTTCTTTGTAATGCATATTTATCAGGTAATATGGTATATGTTTTTCTTATTCCTTTTTCAAAAGCATCAATATTTACACCATTCTTCTTTGAATTTTTTCTCAATCTTTTATTTTTAGGTAGATTATCAATAGCCTCAAATGTTCCTTCAGGTCCTAATTTGACATAGTTTTGAGCAATAAATCTTAATTCTTGTCTAATATCTACTCCCCCTTTTTTGCCCTTATCTGTATCTCGATAAATTGGAAGTAATTTTCTTAATTTATCTTCTAATCCTTCAGGTATCTCAATATCTTTTCCTATTAAATCAAAATATGGTTCTCTTCTTAACTCAATCAATAACTTTCTAGCATCTTCGTAGCTAGAATTCTGTTCTAATGTTAATATTCTATTTATAAATGAGCCTCTTTGTACTCCACTTGTTTTATATAAACCATAAGTGTTTTCAATATCAGTTAATAAATCTATTAAATCTTTCTTACCAATTTTGCTATCTAACTTTCTAACTAAAGTGGTTGTAATCTCATTAGGGCAGTCATAGTTTGAAAAACGTTCAATTAAATTATTATTTCTCTGTCTTGCTAAATAATTAACAACAGATTTTAATCGATCTCCACCTAATATTGTGCCAAGTGTTCTCTTTGCAGCAGGTAACATTAAAACACCTTTCTCAAAAGAATCAAAATCTCTTTCAAACTGTTCAAAATTTTTATCTAAGAAATCTAAATATAAACTTAAAGAAGGCATTATATTTCCAAAATTATCTACATGGTTTATCCTTTTTCCAATAAATTCTTTATATTTAGAAGCTAATTCTTCAATCGAAGCTAAACTTGTGAAATAATCTTCAATGCTTTCGGCTTTTTTAAGTCTTCCTAACCTAGCTCCAATTAAATCATCAGCCGTTGAACCTGCTCTTGAATAAGTTTCCTTGGTTCTAAATGCAGCTCCGATAAAATCCTTATCGCTTATTCCATCAGGTAATAAATTTTCCAGTGGAGTAATATCTCCAAAATGTGAATACATTTGCGTTAAATCTTCTAGTTTTGTTATATCCCTAGAAGTCAATAAGTGTCTAGCTAATGATTTTTTTCTCTCTGATGTTAAATAAGGAATTCTTGCAAATCTATTTATTGTATATAATCCTTTTGTTCCAAATATTTTATAATCATCAAAAAATTGTTTAACATCCAAACCCAAGGCACTAATATAAGGGCCAAGATAATCATCAGATAGTCTCATTAAAGTTAAAACATCAATATGTTCATCATCCAATAAAACATTTGCACTCTTTACCCATTCTGTAACTACATCTTCATTAAACCTACCATACATATCTTTTAATCTAGTAAAGAAATTAGCGTTTGCATGAGGTTGTCCAATAAATTGGCGTATAGGACTTTTTCTTTCTAAATATTTTGTAAATTCTCTTTCAAATTTAAGATTTTCATTATTATTAAACTTCTCATATTTTGGTATATTATCTCGAAGGTATAACTTATTAATTTCTAAATCTAGATATTCAGGAATTCTTTTATATTTTACTGGTTCAAATGCATCAAAATAAGGATTCTCTTCAATTTCTGCAACTTTATCTATTTTACCCTTACTCTTTGGTTTAGGTTTAACTTTTAATCCAACATCAGTATCTTTTTTAGTTGTTCTCAATAAATGACTAACAGCTTCATGTTTCTTTTTATCTCTAAATAAATGTGAAATTAAACTGGCATAATAAACTTGATCACTATCACTAAACCTTGCTAAAAATGCTAAATAATCTTCAGTTGAATCGGGAACTGCTGTAACAACATCATGTGCGCTTGTTAATAATATCTCTAAAGATTTTACATCTCCTTTTTCCTCAAGTTGATGCACTCTCCTTCTAAATTCATCAATTCTTTCCTTCTTTGTTTGTTCTCGTACTTTAAATCCTGATTCATATAATTCATATGGTTTTATTATTTCCTTTTTGGGTTTATCATAATCATCACTTTCTTTTATATAATCAAGCAAATAATAATTCTCAATCTTGGGATTATATTCCTCTTTATCATCTAAAATTCTTCCAGCTCTTAACTTATCTGTTCTTTCAGTTTCGCTATCCTGCCCTGTATTGTTCTCAATGCCATATAAATCACCATAAGAAATTAATTTATACGCTTGTTCTATTCCAGAGATTACAACTTTCTTTAAAGTTTCCAATCTCTGAGAATCTGTGTTTATAGGCCCTATAAGTTGTGCACTTCTTTGTTCTTGAGCTAGTCCAGTATTCATTTTTAACTAAATAGTAGTAATAAAACTAGTATATAAACCTTTCTGTTAATCACTACTTTAAAAAAGTAACAAAACAAAAGGTTTATAAATAGGTTATCTTAACTAAAAATATAGAAAAATGAACGCAAAAAAAATTATAAGTATGGGAGCAGTATTATTATCTTTATCTGGATGTAAAAATTCTAATGTATCACAAACAAATAGTGCACCTGTTCCTTTAACTTCAACTACTCAATCTCTAGAACAAGTTCTAGAACTAGAAGGTAAAATCTTGAAAGTTCAACCAGCTACCTTATCTTATATAGGAGATTATACTGCTAATTTAGGATCAGGGCACGGTACTAGAGTTACAGCTAATCATGAATTTGAATATGTAATTTTAATGGAAAACAATGGTAAATGGCACACCTTTATTTATCCTACTTCAAAAGCTATTTTAGATCATGCTTCCGTAGCAATTACTTACATTCCATTAGCTTCGGGTTCAATAGATTCAAAAGAATTTATTAAAAGGTATATGAATGAAGATTTTTCAACTGATGACCATTTTCAAATAGGCGCTGAAGGTATAATAATTCCACATGGAATTAAATATAAAAATCCACTTTATCCTTTATTGCAGTAATAAATTTATGTAGCTAGATATTCTTTCATATTTCTAATAGTATTAAACATATATATCTAAAAACCGAAAAGTATATAAATAAGTTCATTTTAACACATCTTGTTGACTTTAAATCAACAGAAACTACACCATGGAAATTACAAAAACACCAGAAAAAGAACACAAAAAAGACCTTAAACAGGCTTTAGAAGAACAACTAAAGTTAACTAATGAATACAAAAACGACTTGCAAAGACTGCAAGCAGAGTTTGAAAACTACAAAAAAAGAATAGAAAAAGAACATCAAGAGCTAGCTAAGTTCAGTAATGTTCATTTAATCAAAAAATTACTTCCATTACTAGATGATTTCGATCAAGCATTGAACACATCAACCGCAAATGTTGAAGATCTTAAAAAAGGTCTTCAACTCTTGCATTTAAAATTTAAAAAAATATTAGAGGAAGAAGGATTAAGAGAAATGAAAACAACAAATGAAAA
>DATDYQ010000062.1:0-26852 GCA_035288965.1 Candidatus Nanoarchaeia archaeon | reverse complement strand
GTATAAGTAAACTGGCCAAATACAGTCAAGTTAAGCATTGCTTCTTTTGAATAAGAGCGAAAACCACATGTAACATCTGTAAATTTTTTATGAGTAAGAGTGTTAATTAAATAAATAAAAGCTTTATTTCCAAATTTCTTGATAAAAGGCATTTTGTAAGTCAAAGTTTTATCTTTAAATCTAGAAGCTGTAACCATGTCTGCTTTTCCTTCTAATATAGGATAGACTAGTTTTTCAATATCTAAGGGAGAGAATTGTCCATCTGCATCCATGTTGACTAGAATGTCAGCATGAAGTTCAATTGCTTTTTCTATTCCTTTCTGGAAAGAATAACCAACACCCATATTTCTTCCATTTGAGATAACAATACAATTAAAGGATTTAGCAATATCAACAGTTGAATCAGTACTTCCATCATCTATGACAACAACTTGGACTTCTTTTATGCCAAGCAGTTTTTTAGGAATATTTTTAAGAACGATAGGAAGAGAGCTAGCTTCATTATAAGCTGGAATGATTACAACTAGTTTTATACTTTTCTTTAAAGCTTTTTTTCTTTCCATGGCTAATACCTTATCACCCCTAGTAGAATATATATGATAAATTGGTTATTTAGATGTTTTTAAATGTTGCGGATGTGAAGTTCAGGTAGAAATTGTGATATCTGATATTACAGCATCAACAATATCGGAATTATTGAGTTATTGCCTTTTTCTTTTATTATTTCTTTAATTTTATCCATTCTTTTTATATTAAGATAATATTTCCAACCATGTTCTTTCTTTTTCTTTCCGCAAATATCTTGTTTAACTAAAGCATCTAAAACTAACTCTACTTTATCTAAATATTCTTTTGGAATTCCTTTCTTTAAACTTTCAATATATAAAGAACCTTTTCCAAAACAAGTTTCATCGTAAAGCTTTCTTACTAATGTTCTACTTAATATAATGTACTCGCTTTTCTTTACATTAACCATATTATAATAAAGAATTTAATTTATATAAATATTTAGTCAATTTTCTGTCCCTTATAGGTCAAAAAAGAAACATTTATATATCTTTCTATCTTTACTTATTTTATGGTATCAGCATTTTTAAAACTAGAAGGAAATACAGTAAGAAACAGGATCTGGAACTTTTTAATAGTTCATTCAGAATTTGATTATTCTATGAGGGATATTGCTAAGTTTTCAGAAATAAGTTATACAAGTTTGAAAGAGATATGGA
Organism: Candidatus Nanoarchaeia archaeon; assembly: GCA_035288965.1. GTDB lineage: Archaea > Nanobdellota > Nanobdellia > SCGC-AAA011-G17 > JAGVZF01 > DATDYQ01. The sequence goes on along the minus strand of DATDYQ010000062.1, from coordinate 25,626 downwards.
AAGACTTTGTAAAGAGAAAAATAGTTATTCATATAAGAGATATTGGAAAAGCTAAAATGTATAAATTAAACAGAGACAATCCACAAGTTGAAAAATTTATTAATTATTATTGGAGTGTTGTAGATTCTGAGATTGACAAGCAAAGTAAAAAGGAATTAGTTTTAGTTCAGCATTAATAATTTAAAGTATTTTTAAGAACGATAGGAAGAGAGCTAGCTTCGTTATAGGCTGGAATGATTACAACTAACTTTATACTTTTCTTTACAGCTTTTTTTCTTTCCATTGCTAATACCTTATCACCCCTAGTAGAATATATATGATAAACTAGTTATTTAGATGTTTTTAAATGTTGCGGATGAGAGATGTAGGAAAATTTGCTTTAATGAAAAGGTTTATAAGTTTAATTACATTTAGATTATTGTGATAAAAATGGGATCAACAATTTCTATTCCAAGGGAAGAGTATGAAGTATTGAAGACTAAATCTGATTTATTTGATCATTTTGTAGAAGTAGAAGGATTAGATAAAAAGGAATTAACTCAGATTAAGAAAGCTTTGAAAGGTCCTTTTTTATCAAAAGCAGAGTTTTTGAAGAGACATAAAGAGTTAGCTTAAAATGTATACTTTGATTTTTACTGAACAGTTTGATAGGTCTTTTTCTAAATTTAAAGAAAAAAATTTACAAGAACAAATTTGGAAGAAAATATTAGAACTAGAAGACAAAGCTCCACTTGGTAAAAAACTTAAAGGGAATCCTTATTGGTCTATTCATATAAACAAATATAGAGCTATTTATCAAATTGATGGAAGTAAAATTACAATTATTGATATTTTGAAAAGAAAACATGATTATAGAGAATTGTAGCATTAGATTTTCTTATAGAATAAAAACTTTCTTTCCATGGCTAATACCTTATCACCCCTAGTAGAATATATATGATAAATTGGTTATTTAGATGTTTTTAAATGTTGCGGATGTGATGTTCAGGGTTTTAGATAGTAATTTAAATTTTTTGGCATTGTATTTAGTATGATATATAATCTTGACACATCTATTTGGCTGGATTTTGGTATGAAGAGAGGAGAGAATGGAGAGAGTGCTTTAAAACTAATAATTAAAATTATTGAAGAAAATTCTATAATTATATATTCTAATATCCATATAAAAGAACTAGAAGATTTTGGTTATAGTATAGATGAAATTAATTCTATTTTTCATGTGGTTAAGCCAAATAATATAAGATTTGTTAATACATCAAAAGAGCAAAAAGATGAAGCTAAACAATTAGCTTATCAAAAGAAGATTCCAAAGGCAGATGCATTGCATGCAATATTAGCAAGAGATAATGATGCAATAATGGTTTCTAGAGATTCTCATTTTAAAAAATTAAACAATATTGTAGAAACTAAAAAACCTGAAGAAATCATTTAAATTCTTTATCTATTTCATTAAATGCCCTTTCCTTTGCTTCATGAAGTCTTTTATTAGTTATTCTTTTATATTTTAAAGATCCATACATTGCATTTACACGTTTTAATGCTTCTTCTTTGGCTAGGTCTTTTAATCTAATTCTCATTGATTCTCTTACGAATTCTGTTTTCGTTGTATAATTATATCTTTTCAAAGCTTTCTTTACATCTTTAGCAAATTCATCGTCCAGTTTTATGCTTATTGTTTCCATATTACCAAGTAAGACTAAGTAATATATAAAACTTTCTATTAAATAGAAAATTATATAAAGATAATAACCATTAGGGAAAATATGTTTGATAAAGATATGTTTTTAACAGCAGAAGAAAAGAAATTACTTGTAGAAAGTTATGTTAATGAAAAAAATGGCAAATTAATCTCTGGTAAAACATTAAGAAGATTACATAGTGGGAGATTAAGTGATTTAGCAGGTATTTTTAAGATGAGTGATAAAGAAGTTGAAACAATGTTTAAAAAATTGTCTAAAGGATGGAAAAAATGGCAAATAAAACAAAGGAAATTAATATAGTAATAGAACCTTTAAATGAATTTTGGAATAAAACTATGAAGGTTTTTGTAAATTTAGACAAAGACATATTCCCAAAGAGTGAAACTAGTGTATCTTTTGATAATGTACAATTGTTAAGGAAAGAATTAAGGAAAAATAAATTTATAAATAATCATATAGAAATTAATCCAAAAATTATGGTAAACAAACCTATAATCAAAGGAACTAGAATAACTGTTGATTTGATTCTTAACTTATTAGAAAATGGTTGGGCAAGAACTAAGATATTAAAGAACTATCCGCAATTAAAGAAAGATGATATCAAAGCTGCAACAGCATTATATAATAAACTTATTTAGTAACAAATATCTTCTTTACTTTTAGTTAAAAAAGATGTCATTTTAATGCAAAGTGAAAGTAAAATGCATAAAGCTTATATATCATTATTTTAGGCTAATCTGTTCTTCATGAATGGGGGTGATAGCAATGAAAGAAAAAATTATAGGAACTATATTTTCGGTATTAGTTATAAGTGCTTTATTTTTAGCTGGAGGAGCGAAAGCTGTAAGTTCTAGCATAAGCAATATACAAGATACAAACAAAGGACAGACAATAAACTTTAATGTTAACTTTACAGGACAAGCAACCAGTGGAACTTTAACAATAGAAAGTTTAGGAGCTAAGCTAGACATTATTAAATGTGAGATAGCAAGTGATGGAAGTTATCAATGTACAAGAAGCCAAGGAAGCCTGAATAATCCAAAACCATACAATGATATTTTAATAAATGAAATATTAAATCCTGGATTTGGATATGATCCTGGAAGTACATTATATGGAATACAATGGAATACACCAACAAGCTTACAGCCTGGAAGTTATAAAGCATCATTTACAGCTATTGTAAATGGAAATCCAGTAACAGAAAGCGATACATTTAATATAATAACACCAGCAAAACCTAAATAAATTTTTTTTTATTTTAAAGTTTTCTAATATCTCTTCATATCAGGCTTAACCCAATGATAAATAATACCTATACCTTTTTCTCCCTTTGTAAGAACTCTAAAGCTTTCATGATAGAAAGTTTCTCTAAACCCACGCAGTATAAATTCTTTTGCTCTCGCAACATTATCCTTATTATCTTCTGGAAAGGCTATTCCCACTAATCCAGAGGTTCCATTTAATCCTAGAGATATTTCTTCCATTGTTATTGAGTATTTCATAGTAAAATTTGCTTAAGTTTGTTTAAAAAGCTATGTATTAAGAATTATCCTAATTCTGCCCAGTGATATAAAAAAACATAAACTTCATTCTCTACATTTCCATTTTTTGAAGGTTTTATGAAGGCTCTGTAATCCCCATGAGTTATCAACTGTTCATAACCTTGTTCTGTTAATGGCATTGATTTTGCTACATTATCGCATAAATCTAAAGTCTCTTTTATCTCTTTAATTATTACCTCTCTTTTTAGCTTTTTTTCTAATTCTTTTTGTATATCTTCTCTAGTTATTGTTTTCATTTTTGAAATTTCTTTTATTTATATCTAGCTAAACATTCTTCAACAGCATTATGAATTTCCGGAATTTTTATTGCAGGGGGAAGTATATTTTCTAGTTTTGTTGTGTCTAATCTGCAGTTTGATCTTTTTCCGATAGTTTCGGAATCAAGTTCTTTTAAAGACATTATACCAAATGAATGGGGCATAACAATTTTATTATATAATCCCATTATTTCAGCTGCAGATGTTGTTCCTGGGTTTGTAAAATTAACTATTCCTTTTACTCTTTCATCAACAAGATAATTTATTACTTTTATCATGTGCGGAACGGTTGTCATTGAGTTTTGAGCATCAATAACTCTAGAGTAATTTAATAGTTTATTAACTAGGTTTCTTGGATGAGATCTATTATCAATAGGCATTCTTATCCTTAATATTAATCCTGGATTTGGAAGAAGATTTAGAAGTCTTTCTGCATCTATTTTTGTTTTGGCGTAAAACTGAAGACCATAAAAGTTTGGAGGATCTATTTCTGTCCAGGCTTTCTCATATCCGTTATAAATACAACCACTTCCAAAATGCACAAAATATATTCCTCGTAAAGAACATTCGCTTGCAATATTTATTGCTGATGTAATATTTGATGCTATTGTTTCTTCTTTATGCAATTCACAGTAATCAATTCCTTTAGCTCCCGGGCCTCCAGTTAATCCGATGGCGTTTATTACAACAGAAGGCTTTGTAAGATCTAAAAATCTTCTTACTTTTGATAAATCAGTTGTATCTACTTGAGATCTTGTAACTGTTTCATATTTTAATTCCTCTTTTAATCTAGATGCGAGATAACCATTGCCGAATATGATTTCTTTCATAATTATAAAATATTAGAAAAGATTTTAAAGGTTTTGATTAGGTTTATCTTTTATATATGGAAAATTCAATACATCTTTAATATTATCTACTTCCTGAACTTCCACCAAATCTTCCAATCTATCGAAATCCGGAACGTAATGATCTATGAACTCTGTATCTTCAGGACGTTCATCATTAATTAATACTGTTGTCTTGTTTTCTGAAATTCCTTTTATGCTGTGGCCAATACTTTTAATATAATCTATTAATGGATTTACAAAGAATGTCAACTTTGCCCTTGAATTTAATATTTGTGATACTGTATATTGTATTATTTCATTTTCCATTGTGTAAGAGACTGCAAGCCGGTTTCTTGGAAAATAATTATAGGGTGTAAGTATTACTAGATTATTATTTTTTACAGCAAAATAAAAATCCGATTTTTCATTTAAGTTATATACTTCTGCAAACAAATAAGTGGGAAGTCTTGTGATTATTGTTATCTTTCTATCATTGCTTAACATATCAAGAATATGTTTTTTTGAATCTACTGGATAATATTGCCTTAGAAAACTAGAAATAGCTTCTACATCTTCAATTTTAAATTCTGATAATAAAGATTGATAGCCTTGTCTTTCTGGCAAAAGAGATGCTCTGATAAACGCTGGAAATAATCTTTGAACATAGATTGCTTTTACTGCTCTTTCTTTTGAAACACCTTGAAATAAGCTTGAATCTTGGGAACTTTCAAACAAGTAAATTAAGGTAGATGTGCTTTCTAAAGCTCTATTCACTGCTCCTTTTGTTAATGCAGCTTCATCGTAGATTACATGTGTTTTCATTATCCCTTCATTCCATTATTAGCATATGATTCAAGTTCAAGCAAATCCATAAAACATCCATCCAAAGATTTACACCTTGGAGGATGATTGCTTCCAATATGCTTTACCATTCTTGTATCTTCTGAATCTTCTTTAATTGTTTCTTTCATCAATAATACATCTCTTAGATTGCTGCTTATGTATAATGTACTGCTTTTTTCTTCTTGGAATTCTTTTGATGCCTGTAAGAATAATGCTGAATCTATAGAATCTGGGGTTATTTCAAATTTTTCTTTAATCGGAAAATATTTGTGATAAAAATTATAAGGCGTTAAAACTTTCAATTTTTCTTTTTCAATTGCTGTTTCAAACTCATGATTTTTTTCTTTTTTATGAACCATATTAAAAAATAATAAAGGCATTTTTGTCAGTAATACGATGTTTTTATCTGTTTGTATCATGCTATTAATATGATTAACAGAATCTTTCGGATAGTTTTCAGCTAGAATATAAAATAAATGCTTTGCTGTAAGTTCGCCTAACTTCTCTTTAAATAATTCATAAGCTTCTTCCGGAGAGGATAATGATGCTTTGATGTATAATTCCTGCAGATCATAGAAAAGCATTTTTTTAACAGAATCTTTTTGTTTTGATTCTCTTTCAGTTAACATACCATATACTTTAGATTTGATTAAAGGATCATTGGAGAGTTCATTAGCTAAACTATCTAAAGAGCTTGTTACAGCTCCTTTTACAAGCACCCTATCATCATAGATTATTTTTGTCATTTTCCTAGGATATCTATAACATTGTCTGCTTCTAAAGCTTCTACAACATCTTCCAATTTTGAAAGATTTGGAACATAATAATATGGTGGAAATTCTTCTCCGGGACGTGTTTGACTGCATAGAACTATTCTTTTTTTATCTGCATTTTTTCCTAAAGATAAACTTATTTCTTTAATACTTTCAAGGCTTAAACTTGTAAATATTGTTCTTTCATGTTTATTAATTTCTTTTTTTGCACAATCTACTAATGAATCAATTAAATATTTTAATGATTGATCTCTTTTTGCATATTCTGCCGGAGTTAATACTGTTAATCTATCTGTTCTTATAAATTCAAGGAAAGTGGAATGTTTATCAACATTATATGCTACCAGAAACAAATAAAGGGGAAGTATTGTTAACAATGTAACATCGTGGTTTTGGTTTATCATCTTGTGAATATGTGGCCTTGATTCTGAAGGGTAATTTTTTGCTAATAAAGATGAGAAATGTTTTAAATGATCTTCCTCAATTTTAGAAGTTAAAGTTTTGAAACTTTCTCCTTTGGGAGCCAATGATGATTCAAATATTCCCTGAAACAAATATTTTTGATATATTGCTTTTAAAGATTCTTGCCTGTCAGATGATGGAGCTCCGAAAAACTTTGAACGTTCTGATTTTTCTTTGTTGTAAATATACAATGCAGTCTCACTTATTGCTACGTCTAATGCTCCACCCATTAGTACTCTTTCATCATAGATTAAATGTGTTTTCATTTTTTAATATGTAAGAAATACAAATTAATGTTGCTGTTAAGGGAAAATTTCTTTTTGTTTTAATCATTATTAGGATAAAATGAATGATAAAGTTGTATTTAAAGATTTTTATGGTTGTTTATTTTGGGTCATATAGATAATTTATCTTTATACCATCATCTAGGGTGATGTCAAGGCCTTGAAGAACGGACATCCTTGATTGAATTCTTATGATTCCATTTTTATCATAAACGTCTAATCTATATCTATCATGTTCATTTTTATAAATCTCTTTTACCAAAACTACTTTATTTCCATCTGCTTTACCTTCTATCAAGGTTGTTTCTTTTTCTAAATATATTGAACATCCTGAAAGAAGTGCAATTAAACTTAGACCTGTTAATATTTTTTTCATTTTCATTTCTCCTTATTTACTGATTAGTCGTTATGATAGATAATTTTATAAATCTTTTTAATCATAATGAAAATATGGTGTTTGGAAAAAAGAAACAAGGTCATAGAACTATAGATGATGTTTTAGAAGATTTGCCTGTAGAAAAAAGAAAAAAGATTGAACAGTATATTGATAATGTAGAGAAAGGATATGCTCCATCTAGTAAAGATATTGTTAAAGAGATGGGCAGTTGTTTAAAAGATTTTGCAAAGGGCAAATATTTATTGGATTCTGATTTTTTGCGAGGTTTAAGTGCAGGAATTTATGCAAATATGATTCCATATGCAGTTGCAACAAATGTTAGAATACATGCAGAAAGGAGTGAAGTATTCCCCTATGTTAATAATAAAGCTGATAGTTCCAAATTTGCTGGACAATTTTTTGGAGGAATTATTGGTGGAGCTGCACATCTTTCGGCGTATGTAATTATTGCAACTTATTTAAAACATCCTGAAGTTTTTTTAATACCATTAACTACAAATTCGATATCTGCAGTTTATGAACTTAGAAAAGCAGCTAAAGCAAGACTTGTTGATAAACATAAAAGGGAATTAGAAGACAAAATATAGATTATTCTTTATTAGTAGTGACAAACGAAAGATTTATAAATTGTTATTTTTAGTTAAAGTTGATTAAAATGGGAACAATAGATGATGCTTTGAAAAACTTGCATGTAGATAAAAAGAGAATAAAGAAATATGTAGATCCAGGGAATTATGCTCCTACAAAAAGTGAAGTTGTTAAGGAAATTGGGAATGGTTTTGTAAGTTATATTAAAGATTGGAAATTTAAAGATTCTAATTTGAAATATGCAATTGAATCTCTTTTATTTGTAACAATTTTCCCATACATACTCCCTACAACAATAAGAAGTCTTAATAAACCACTTACAGCGGAAGAAAAGAATAGGACTTATACAAAAACGGAAGATGTTCTTACTGGGTTAGCCATAGTTGCGGGTATTGGTGGTATTGTAATACAAGTAGTTGGATATTATCAATTAGCAAGACATGACAAAGAAGAATTTTTGCTAATACCTGTAACGACAAATGTTATTTCAGGGATATATGAAATCGGAAGACATCAGGTAGATAATGCTAAAAGAAGATTAATTGATAGAAATAAAAGAAGTTTAGATGATAAGCTTTAAATATTGTTTGTATAATATTACATTATGGCAGTAAATACTGGATTGATAGGAATTAATTTTAAAGAAGAAACAAAATATGATATAGACGAAGATTTTTGCGGTGATATTTATCTTACATTTACTGATTATGGATTAGATGTTTTTTCTAATGGAAATGGTGTTGATTATAAAGACCTTATAAATAATTGTGCTTTTATTCTAGGATATAATCAATTTAATGGGTTATATCTTTATTCAGTAAAAGAAAAACCGATTTTACTTTGCCATAAGGATGATAATGGAATGTATATAATTTCTAGTAATAAAAAAGAATGGTGGGATGATATAATGCTATTAAAAGATATGCCGGTATTTAAAAATGAGGCTATAAATATAATTCTAACTGACAATGATATAATAATTCCAAAGGTTTCTTTTAATAACGGAAAGCAAAATCTAGAGGAATTAGCTGGTGTAAAGATAGAAATAAAAAGGTAAACTTATTTTTAAATTTTCATTAAAGATTTCAATTCATATTCTATTTTTTTTGCCAATTCATATCTTGAAAAATGCAGTGACATTAGATAATCATTATATTTCATAACTATTTCTTTCGATTTTATATTTTTTGGAGTATCATTAGATAAAAAATAATTTAGAAACGTGAAAATATTTTTATTTTGAAGACGTAACTCTAAAATTGGGGTTAGTTCAGAAATCCTGTATCTTGCTTCATTTAAGTGTCTTTTATAAGTACGAATAATAGCATAATCAGGTTTTTCCTGTCTCTTTTCCTGCGATAATGCTTTTTCATGAATGTGAATATCATCTATCAATGGGATTAATTCTTCAATCAATGATTGCGTTGGTTTAATTTCTATATTTTCAGAATTAAAATTCTCTTGATAAGCTTTTTTTAATCTTTCTAAATGATGATGAGCTTTTTTTCTTGATTCAACTCTTGGTCCAAACAATACTGCATCTGGTGTTTTAGTAATATCTTCTGCCCGTTTTTTAATAGAGAAAATCTCGATTTGTTTTTCCCCTGAAATCCAAACAAGATGTTTTTTTTCTAGAACGCTATAATGGGCTGTGCCTTGTGCTCTAAAAAAATTTTTGAATCCTTTTCCAGGAATTATTTTTGGAAAATATACTGTAAATGACTGTCCTTGCGGATCTTTATAGTCTAATTTATTCTTATTGGAATGTTGTACAAATCCCGATATAATTTCTTCTAATTCCATTTTAAGTTTTTCAAAACATAACTTTTAAAAAGCTTTTGTTATCTTAGTTTATAAATATTGCTATTTTAGCCATTTTAAAATGGTAACATTTATATATTTTTCTTTATCCATATTGCGCCATGCAAAAACAAAAAATCTTCGGAATTTTAATTTCGCTCATAGTAATGGGTGTTTTAGTGATGGCTGGACCAGCAAGAGCCTATTCTTTGTCAATAGATAATATCAATGATGTAAACAAAGGCGGATTATTAAAATTTGATATTAAAGTTGATAGCGATCATGTTGATAAAGCTGAATTGATAATAGAATATTTTGCAAACAAAAATGGAAAAGAACAACCGCATGTTGATAAATTTGAATGTTTTATTGATGATAAAGGAAGTTATGAATGTGTAAGATATAAGGGAAGTATGAATAACCCTAAGACTTATGATGATATTCAAATTTGGATGTTAGGAACAAATTTAGGATATGGATATAATAATCCTGGATACGGTTACGGATACGGTTATGGTTATGGTTATGGATATCAAGAATCTGAGACTGATGGATTAACATACCATGTTGAATGGCAAACTCCTGAAAATTTACATCCTGGACAATATAGAGTTTTATTTAATGCTTACATCGATGGAAAGAAACTAAATGCAGTTGATACATTTAATGTTTTAACACCAACAGTACATGATGATGAAGATGAAAAAGATAATGATCACGATGATGAGAATGAAGTGGATGATGATAAAGAAGAAACTAATGATAATCATGGTCAAGATAAAGAAGATGAAGAAATTGATGATGATAAACATGAAAATAACGGAAAAGATGGAAAAGATGATGAGAAAGAAAAAGATAATGGGGAAAATCAAACTCCAGATGGAAATAATAATCAAAATGATAATAAAGAAAATAATGGAAAAGATGAAGAACATAAAAATGAACATGCAAATGATAATCAAATTAAACATGAAGAAGAGAATTCTGAGAAATCAAATAATGGAAATAATGATGAGTTAAACAAAGGGCAGGAAAAGAAAGAAGAATTACATGTAGAAGATATTGAATATGTTCCTACTCCAACTGTTCCAGTAAATAATGGACAGGAGAAAAAAGAAGAGAAGCAACAAGAGAGAAGTGATAATCAAGCTGCTTCTGGAGAGAAAGGAGAAAAAAAAGAGGTAAAAAGAGATGAAAGTAATTCTGAGCACAAAGAAGATAAGGGAAAAAAAGATAAATAGAAAAGTTTATAAATAGATGATTAAAAATATATTTTGTAATCATTATGTTGTAGTTGTAAAATGGGAAATAACAAAAGAAGATTAACAAGAAGTGCATTATTAGCTGCTCTATCGCTAGCTGTAGCTTCGCCAACAATGGCATATGCTAAACAAAAGACAATACCTAGTATTCCAAGTCAAACTCAAAGACTTCAACAAGTAGAAAAAGATCTTAGAGGTTTTGGATATAATGATCATGTTGAACCTGTTGAAAATATTGATACTACACAAGCTAAACCAGATACTCTAGATGATAAAGTAAATCATGATTTTGATATTGGTAAAGTATTTAGTGCAATTGGGTCTGGTGCTGTAGATATATTTGATTATTGGGGAAATAAGATAAATAAACCGAGACTTGTAAATAAGAATAAAATAGATAATTCTAAGAGAAATTATGATGTTCCAGTTCCCGTAGATAAACAAGCAAGATTGGTTGAAGAAAAAGATTTAGTACAAGGATTTGATGCTGTTACATTGATGAATGGTTCTATTCCAAGAGTAAGAATCCCAGATAATACAATTGTTATTAATAATAAAAGAGTTTTACCTGAAGGTTATAATGCTATAACAAAAGAAGGAAGTTTATTGACTGCTAGTTTTGAGTATGACCGAGAAAGAAATGAAGATATAGTTCATGTATCTGTTCCAGAAAAACCTTTAGTTGAAAGTGTAAGAAGTCAATTCTCTAAAGAAGCTCAGATGTTAGCTTCAGCTATGATAAAAGATGACAAACATGAAATAGATAGAAAGATGCAAACTGACATTATTGAAGTTCCTCAAAGAACAAGTTTTAGTGATATTAATGACCTTTATAGTGATAATGAAGTTGTAGATGAATTTAAACCATCTCAATTAGATAGCTTATTGCAAGATGCAGAAATAAAAGAAGTTAAAACAGAAAATTTAACAGATAATGTTGTTCCTAAAGGTTATGATCCTATTTCAGACAGTGGAAGTGTATTATTCTTAGAAAGAAGAATATCTCAAGAACCGATTAGAGTTATTGATAATCTTTTAGCAAGTAATAATATGTTAAGAAATAGAACTACATTTTCTGAATCAAAAGAAGATAAAGAATTTGTTTATGCTGTAAATCCAGAAAGAGCCTCTGAAATTTTTGATGATTACCAAAGATCACAAGATAGTCTAAGAGCAATAATAAAAGATTGGGTAGCATCTAGTCTAGACAATCCAGAAAATAGAACTTATTTACCTCAGGGAATAGAAATAGAAAATATTACTTTTAAAGAGGTTACTCCTGTTACATCTACAGTGAATAATCCATTTGATTTAGATGATCTATTAAAAACTCCTAAAGCTCCTTTCTTAAATGATTTAAAAAATAAGATTGATACTAAATCTTCAAAAGAAAGTTTTGCTTCTAATATACCAAAAAAGGAAAATATTTATACTACTAAAATCGATTCTGATACTACCTTTATTTATGTTAAAACTTCTGAAGAAAATCCTAAACAAGATACCATAAGTGAAGCTATAAGAAACCATAGAATTGGTGAAAAGTTAAGAGTAAATAATGATATTCTTTATGGAAAAAATGGAGATGTTAAAAGAGTTCTTGGATTAAATGGAATAGAAAATGATAGAAAAGTAAAAGCTGGCAAATATATTTACAGCATAGACGAGAAAGTTGTTGATCAACCAATTGCATCTGGAAATGGATGTGTTGGAAGCAATAATCTAGAAACCATAACAGGAAAATCTGATTCAGAAGTTCATAATGCAACTGTTCCAGTAATAGTTAGTCCTGCAAAAAATGAATATGCTACAGTAAATGAACCAAAACATAGAAGAAAAAGAGAAAGAGGATTACAAAAACTTAAATTTAAAGGAAAAGACAATGAAGACAGCAAATTTAGAAAATTCGATATTGATAAAGCTGAATTCTTGTTTGGTGAGAATAGCAAACTTTACGAATTTGTAACTAGGAGTTATGAAACCCATAAAAGTGAATATCATTATGGAAGCAGAAGCACATTAAGACATGTAAGATATGATTTTAGAAGAGAAACTAAAAAATTAGAAGATGCTAGAGGAATAAAAACTCCTGTAGCTATGAATATTTCTGATACTACGATTTATAAAATTTTAAAGGCATATACAAAATCTGAAATTGTATGAAATGGAATACTTTCATTATGAATTTCCTGGACAAAAACTTGTTCTTATAGGTACTGAAAAGGAACAAATAATCAAAACCATGGAATATTATTCTGCTAGATATGGTGTGGGCAATATAGTTATACCTACAGAAAATCAGATTAGAAATATATTAAAAATAGATATAGGATGTTCTTTTCCTCCCAAGGTTAATGATCAATCTTTTACAGCTGAAGTAAGAGATAATGTAAGTTTCGAGATATATAGCAATGCTTTTTATTATGTTAGATTTTTATCTGATAATTATGATAAAATAAATGAAAAAGGCAGTTTTAGATATAGAAGAGGAGAATTATTTAAATTTGATACTGGTTTAAAAGCTTGGGGGGTTTATTTATTACCCAAATACATAATGGAAGGATTAAGAGAATATAATTTTGATCAGCATGAAGCCCAGGTTATAGAATGGTTGAAGGGAGGAGATGGTGGAATGCAAACTCTTAGAGGAAAACCAAAATAAGAAAGTTTTTAAAATTAAACTAATTCTATAATTTTATGAAAAGATACTATTTGTTGTTAATCTTATTAATATTCCTAACTGGGTGTGTAACAAGTTTGGATGATAAAGTTGGAAAGGAAAGATTAGAGCTACAAATAAAAGATAAAATAAATGCTTTAAACTATTGCAATATAGATAAAGATTGTGTAACACATTCTTTTGGATGTCCTTTTGAATGCAACAGTCAGATAAATAAAAATAGTGATTTAAATGAGGTTAATGGATTAATAACATTATACAATGGAATGAATAAAGGTGAAGTTTGCATGTATCAATGTGTTCAACCTGAACCATTAAAATGTGTACAATCAAAGTGTGTTACTCAGTAGTTTTTTCTGTAGTTGGAACATGCACTCTAACTGCATATTTAATTTCATCTTCATTAACTGGAAGTTCTTCTCTTTTTTTTATTATTATTCCATTATATTTAGATTTTCTTGCATTGTTTATTGCTACAACTATTCTTTTATTTTCTTCCGGATCACTATATAACTCAGGATTTACAAAAACGTCTATATGGTGGTGTAATCCTAGTTGTTGTTTTATTAATGATTGATCTTTAATAGTATCTTCATGTGGAGTTAAATGAATTCTTTCTAATATTTTTAATGTGCTAATTTTTGCAGAAGGCAAACAACAATAATATATGTGCATAGGTAATTCATAATCTGTTCCGTTTTCAGATCTGTATCTAAAGCTAGTTTCATAACCACCATGTTTTAAAAGTTCGCGAAAACCGTCATTTTCAGGTATTTCAAGTAAAGCATCATCAATTGTTCTTGTTGTTTCCATATTGTTCATCTCCTTGTATAAATATAAAATGTATTATTTGATTGTAGTATTATAAAATCTATGTTATATTTATAAATATTTGTATACTACAGTATATAATTATCATTTTAAAATGGTAACATTTAAATATAAGTTGATTCATTCCAGAGTGGTAAAATGAAAAAGGTAACAATGAGTAAATTTTTAGGTGCAATATTAGCATTAATTGTCGCAGCTATAGTATTCTTTGCTGGACCTGCTAACGCAGTTCTAATTAATATGCCTGATAATTCTATAGCTAAGGTTGGAGATACATTTAGCTTTGATATTGATATTGACTTACAAGATAATAGCATGATAATAAATTCTGGTAATCTAATAATTGGATTTGATGACGGAAGTGCAAGAGATTGGATAAGTTGCGATATAAAGAACGGATATATCTGTACTAGAGATAAAAATGGAAAGATAACTAATTATAATAATGTAAAAATAACTGCAACTGGAGATGTAAGATTTGGATACGGTTACGGATATGGTTATGGTTATCAAACTGGAAAAGTAAAATATCATGTTGAATGGCAGATAACAGATGATGCAAGAGATGGAAAATATCAAGTAAAATTAACATTGAATACAAACAAAGGAAAATATGATAAAGAAGGAGAAATAGCTGTAATAAGATCAAGCGGAAGTTCACAAGGAAGTTCTAGTGGTGGAAGCACAAGCTTCTCAATATTTGATGTTGGAAATCTAAATGGATTAACTTTAGATGTAGAAGAGAATAGTGTAATAAACTTTGAATTAAATGGAGAAAAACATACGCTTGAAATTAATAATATATATGGAAATTATGTTGCGATGACATTTTACTCTGAGCCTGTTGATGTAAATGTTTATTTGGCAGAAGTTAAAGCTGTTGATATTGATAATGATGGAAAGTTTGATTTAACAGTTCATTTAAATAACATTCAAGATAATAATGCAGTAATAACATTAGAGCATATTAACAGACCTGATTTATTAAAGGTAACAGGAAGCAATTTGGTTGGAAATGAAGCCGTATTAAAGGTTTTAGATACAAATAAAGATAATAATGCAATAACAGGAGCAAGTACAGCTACTGTAGCAAAACAGAAATTACAAGAAGATCAAGTAATATCTGCTTTGATGGCTTTGATTGTTGTTTTAGTTGGATTGATATTCTTGATGATATTCGGAAAAAAGAATTAATTATTCTTTTGGTAATAATCTGTTTCTAGCTTCATTTAAATTTTGATAAGCTTTTTCTCTATTGGCTTCTATAAATGGTGAAGTAATTGTTGGTCCAGTAGTAGGATTCCAATAACTTTCAAGTATTCCATAATTTCTATTTACTGTATCTATATACTGTTGAAAAACTAAACCTTTCACCCGTCTATCTGTCATATCATGTGAGAATCCTGGAAGTTTAGATATTACTGATTGCCCTGTTGCTGTGGATAATACATCTTTTACCCTTCCTGCAGTTCTACTAATTGGAACTTTCATGCTAATTCCATCTATAAGTTGAATTTCATATTTTATATTTTGTTCATGTACAATTACAACATTTCCTATTACTCCAGATAAAAGTTGATCCATCCAGTTACTTAAAGATTCTCTTTTATTTCCAGCCATACTTTTTAATCTTGCGGATCTTCTTCCGCTTTCTGATTTAACATATCTTCCATAGTATTCCTTGTAAGCTGCGGTTTTTCTATATTCTTTTTGCCATTCTCTGTTTGCTGTTCTTCCTTTTTCTGTTTTAATCCATTTCTTTTGATATTCTCTATGATATGCTCTTGCTTTTGCTGGGTCTTTATAAGGCATACCCTCCATTTCCATTTTAGGAGA
Organism: Candidatus Nanoarchaeia archaeon; assembly: GCA_035288965.1. GTDB lineage: Archaea > Nanobdellota > Nanobdellia > SCGC-AAA011-G17 > JAGVZF01 > DATDYQ01. The sequence continues at coordinate 9,521 of DATDYQ010000062.1, read as the reverse complement.
TACTCCACCTGTGCCAGGAATACCCACTGATGCAAATAATTCAGGCATAACAAATCCATACATAATCCAGTAATATGATGCAGATGAAAACTCTGCTTCATAGTCATAAGGTTCCTTATATGTAGATATTACTGAACCATAAATTCCATAATCTATTTGATTTTGAACTCCTAAAGAAGATGCAGGATTATTTCCACTCGGATCGGTTAAAATTAATGGATTGTTATCAACATATTGATAACCGCCTTCAGTTGGTTTAAAAATATCATCTACTGAAATAAATTTTCCATTACTTGGGTTATAATACCTTGCATTAAAATAATTTAATGAACTTTCAGGATCATATTCCTTTCCTGTAAATTTATATTTCTCGTTTCCTTGAGATGAAAATGAAAGTCCTTTTCCGAATGGTAGGTAGTCTGATTTTGATTTAATATTTCCAAGATTATCTGTTTGTAATGAAGTTGAACCGATATTATCTGAATGATAATAAACAATGTTATTATCTTGTATTTTCGCTAATCTTGATCCTGAATAAATATAACTTATTGGAGAATTACTTTCAATTTGAGTTAATTCAGAAGTTTGAGATACAGCTTGATTAATAACAAATGTATCTTCATTTCCTGAAAAAAGATAACTAGCCGTATTATCATTAATAATAACTTGTAAATTGTTAAGTTTAATTCCACTTTGATAATTAACTACAAAATATTTAGCTGTGAAATTACTCAATTTTTCTTCTTGAATTATTTCATACTGATTATTTATTATAAACATTTCTTTATTGAAATCCTGATTAAAGTTATTTTGTATTAAAACTTGTAAGCTATTTTCATTAACATTAACATCTTTTATTTCTATAGAATTTAATTGGGCTGAAGAAAAAGGAATAAATAATAAAATAGCTACTATTAACACTACAATAACCTCTTTTTGCATAAATATAGTAAAATTTGATTAATATTAAAATTTATCTATCTACAATTTTAATAACATCGTGGTCTTTATCTATATACCCGATAAAAGCTATCTCATTTTTAACTGGAAGATGGTTCTTTATAGCTGTTGAATCTTCTGGTTTATAAAATAATGTTCCAAAAGATAAAATATTACCTTCAGGTGTTTTTCTTTGATAATAAACAGCAGATCTAATCCTAGGATGATTATCGAGAAGAAATATCTCAATCAAATCTTTATTTATATGTTTTAAAAGTACTTTTTGTCTACTAAGGTCCTCTCTTTCAACTTGCGCTTCTATTAATTCATCTAAATTTTCTGACATGTTAATAGCTTCAATTATATTGCTTCTCCCCAGAAGAAAATTTGTCCAGAATTAAAATCACCGTTGCATGGCTCTGGCATATTTAGTTTAAATGTTATTGATTGTTCTGCTCCTGGCGATAAAACATTTCCAAGAGAATAACCTCCAGGCAATAATCCATTTTGTATCATTTCTTGTCTTCCATTATTTGGAAGTCCACCCGATCCTGATCTTTCGTAAGGAATTGGACGATAACCTTCAATATCAGCATTTGGATTTCCTTTTGTATTATATGCTCCATTAACAGCATAATATCTGAAGTTAGATAATCTTAGAACATTGCTGTCTGGGCAAAGAGCTCCTGAACTTGAAATATCATAGAAATCAGTTCCTGAAATAAACATATCAAGTAAAACTCCTGAGCCTTGATCAGCTGCATTTTCTACTGACAATGTTCTTGAATATCCAATTGTTCCCGGACGAACATTTCCGAAATCAATTTCACCGTTTATGTTTAATCCTATTGTTGGATTGAAGAACCAATATTCTTGTTCGTCCATTGAAGCTTGATTTCCATCTAAATCTTCTGCTTCTACTGTAACGAAATATTCTCCGTACATTGATTCAGGGGTTTCCACTGTTAATGTACAGGTATACCATCTTGATGTTTGAGAATTAAATTTAACTTGAACTTTTTCGTCTATAAATGCACAAATAGGATCATCTGTTCTATCATTTATTTTACAGTTTGCTTCTATATCATTTCCTGGACCAGGAGAAGGACCAAGAGAAACAAATACATCTTTAACATCTTCTATTCCTGATTTGTCATATACAAATACATCCCATTTTATTTGTTCTCCTTCAAATGCATAATTGTTAATTCTTTCTACTAATTTTTGTCCACAACCAGAAACTCTACCAGGAGAATTACAATCATCTACTAAAATTCTTGAATTTGGATCTAAGAATATTAATATTGGGAATTCTGATGAAACTATTGGAGTTGTACCAATGCCTATTGTTGATGTTGAAAGTTTTGTTAATTTTCCAGTTTCATCTGTAATTAATATTGGTGGACATTCATTTTCTTCTTCTATTTTACATGTTGATGAGCAGCCATCACCTGAAATTAAATTTCCATCATCACATTGTTCATTATCTTCTTTAATTCCGTTTCCACATATTGGTTGTTGTTCACAATCACCATCATAACTATCAATTAAGCTATCACAATCATTGTCCTTATGATCATTACAAATTTCAGTTACTGGATCTATATTCCCAGTACATTGTGAAAATTCATTAAATGAACACGTATTTGAGTTACAAGTTCTTTCTTTTGTTCCAAGTTGACATTCACCAACATCTGTAACTCCACAACTTTCAACTTGTTTTTCATTTACTGAGCAAGAAGCATCACAACTTCCTTTCACACAAGAATAGGATGAGAATTGATCACTTACACAGCCACATGAGGTGGAACAGTAACCTAGATTATCTCTATTTCCTGTTTTGTTGCCAATACATGATGTTATTGATTGAGAACAATATTGGTTGTTGTTTGTTGATGGAAGTTCGCAAGATTCATTTCCATTTACTTTTCCATCACCACAGAATTGTTGAGGTTGACATACATTACCTTCATCTACACTTCCATCGCAGTCATCATCTAGTTGATTACAAATTTCATTTCCTGGAAGAATTGCTCCAACACATTGTCCAAATGATCCGAATGAACATGAATTACCATCACATGTTTTTGTTTTATTTCCGAGTTTACATTCGCCAACATCTGTTACTCCGCAGCTTTCTGTTTGGGTTTCACCTGGATTACATTGAGCATTACAACTTCCTTTTTGACATGCAAAATTAAATTGATCATTTACACAGCCGCATTGAGAAGAACAATATCCGAATAAATCTCTTGAACCTGTTTTGTTGCCTTGACAGGAATTTGTTGATTGTGAACAGAATTGGTTGTTGTTTGTAGAAGGAAGTTCGCATTGTTCATTTAAAGTAACATTGCCATCACCACAGAATTGTTGAGGAACACAAACATTATTTTCATCTACTAAGCCATTACAATTATTATCTTTGCTATCACAGATTTCAGAAGAAGGTTCTATATTTCCAGTACATTGTCCATATGAATCCCATTTACATTGATAGTTACAAGTTCTTGTTTGAGTGCCTAGTTGACATTCTCCAGTATCTGTAGTTCCACAAGATTGTGCTTGAACTTGTCCTGGAGGATCACATTCTTCGCCTTGTTCTAATTTATTATTTCCGCAAACAGGAATTGTTCCACATATATTATTTTCATCTATTAATCCATCGCAGTCATCATCTAGTTGATTGCAAATTTCATTTCCTGGTAATATTTCACCTACACATTCAGTAAAAGAATCAAATTGGCAGGTTACTTCATAACAACTTGCTGTTTTAGTTCCTAGTTTACATATTCCAACATTATTGAATCCGCATGTTTCATTTTTAATTTCGTCTGGATTACAAGTTGCTCCACATGAATTTTTTACGCATGAGAACGAGAATTGATCTTGAACGCAAGAACATTGTGATGCACAGTAACCATAACTATCTCTAGAGCCTGTTTTATTACCTGCACAAATATTTGATGATTGAGAACAATATTGGTTGTTGTTTGTTGATGGAAGTTCGCAAGTTTCATTTCCATTTACTTTTCCATCACCACAGAAGTTATTTGGAGGGCAAATATTATTTTCGTCTGTTTGTCCATTGCAATTATCATCTAAACCATTACAAATTTCATCTTTAGGTAATACTGCCCCTACACATTGCCCTTGATTAAATTGGCATGAATTAGAATTGCATGTATCTGTTTTTGTTCCTAATTTACATATTCCAACATTTGAAATACCACACTGTTCTACTTTTGTTTCTCCAGCTGAACATGAAGCACCGCAATAATCTTTTTTGCACGAATAGGAAAATCCATCTGAAACACATGAACAGACAGCTGAACATACGCCAAGTGAATCTCTAGTTCCAGTCTTATTTACCAAACATGATGATGTTGATTGAGAACAATATTGGTTGTTGTTTGTTGATGGAAGTTCGCAAATTTCATTATTATTTATTGTTCCATCACCGCAAGTTGGAAGAGGAACACAATTTTCATCAACTTTGCCGTCACAATCATTATCTTTGTTATCGTTGCATATCTCTTGAACTGGATCAATATTTCCAGTACATTGTGAGAAATCTCCGAATGAACAACTATTGTCATTGCAAGTTCTTTCTTTTGTTCCAAGTTGACATTCTCCAACATCTGTAACACCACATGATTCAACTTGTTTTTCTCCCTCAGAGCAAGTTGCTCCACATGAATTTTTTGCACATCCAAATTTTGGAGTATCTTGAACACATTGACATTGAGCATTACAATCTCCTGCTAGATTTATGAATCTGCTAGATTTATTTCCTTGACATATAATATCTGTTGGATTTGGACAGTAAGAATTATCTTTTGTATTTGGATATTCACACTGTTCATTTTGTTCTATTCTATTATTACCGCAAAACTCTTCTTTGCAAACATCACTTGTATTTTCAACTTTAATTAAATCTATTATTGTGAATTTATTAAAAGAATCTCCTATTTTAAGTTCTGGGTTGCAATTCAATATGAAAGTTGCAAATGTATCTTCTATCGGTTGTTTGTTTCCATGAAAGATTTGGCCGGCTGTTACTTTAAATGTTACAATTTTAGGTAATGTTTCTTGATTAATATTTTTTAATGTAAATATCACTTTATCTTTCTCTACAGAATCTACAATTATGTTATTCGGAAAAGCAGGCATATCATCTATGTTTGATAATGGTAAGAATTCAGGATGAGACATTATCCATTCCATATCAATCAAACGAGAAGAAGGAACATCTTGAGGATGCTCTCCGTTAAAGGCATAAATATCAACATCAAAGTCAGATTCATTTGGAAGATCAAGATGCAATGGAACTTGTAAAGTAATTAAACTATAACCTAGACATTTACAATCTGTGATCGGAGGAGTGGGAATTGCTGTTGTTGAAGTTGAAGTTGAAATTATTATGGAAGCAAATATTAAGAATACTAAAAGATATATAAATCTAGTATGCTTTATCACCCTTTTACCACCCCTATTTTAGATATATTTATAAAATTAACTAGAAAAAGTATTTAAATATATATGTTGTTACTAAAAGTATAGGAATAGATTTTATTTTTTAAATAAAGAAGAAATTTTATTTATCTTATCTCTCAAATACTTTGATTTTATTATAGGTTTTCTTTCTATTGAAATTTCTGCTGATATTGATTCTTTATCGTTATTGAATATTATTGGTATGTTAATTGTTTTAAAGCTGATAAAGAGCGGTTTTGTTTTTACATTGACTTTTATTTCTTCATTTGGATCTAGGTATTTTTTGTTTAAATTAAAATAATACTCTTTTGATTTAGGCATATTTAAAAATACTTTATATTCGTTTGTGTTTTTGATAATTATAGAACCTTTAGTATCTTGTATTTTAGCTGGAGCAACATAGATGTTAATAGCATTTGTTGTTGGTATTAAGATTAATAAAAATAATAGTAAAAATATTTTCATACAGCTTCTCCAGATATTAATACAGCTTGGTTACTTGCATAAGAGCCTATGCATGGTATTGGAACAGATAATTGTAATCCTAAGATCATAGAATCTGTTGTTGATAGAGTTGTATTTAAGATAAGTTTTCTGTTTGATATATTTGCTGGTTGCTCATAAGGTATTGATTCATAACCAGTTGTAGTTAAGATACCTTTTTGTGCATAATATTTAATATTTGTTAATCTTAAAACATTGCTGTCTGGGCAAAGAGCAGAGGGAGTTAGACTATCTGCTAAATCTTTACCACTGATTTTAAATCTAATAAGAATGCTATCTTCTCCAGTGTTATTTATTGTTATATTATTGCTATACACTATACTTCCGGCCGGAGCATTTGGAAATGTTGGATTTGAAGATAAGCTGATTGATAAAGCTGGATTGATAAAATTCTGTTCTATGGTTAAGTTTGCTGTTTGGTTTGATTTGTCTTTTACATTTACTCTGAAATCATATAAACCATGAGCAAGATTTATTGGTTCTACTGTATATATGCATAGATAAACTCTTTGTGTGAATGAAGTGTTATATTGCAAAGCACAATTAGATTCTATGCTGTCATTTAAAGAAAAATAAACGTCTAATATGTCTTGAGTGCCATCTGGATCGGTTACATTTACCTTATATCTAAATACTTCTCCTTGGAATGAATAATTATTTGGATGTGGATTAGATAAATTTCTTTCTAATAAGGTTATTGTCGGTTTTTGGTTGGTTGTAGTAAAACTTAGTGGAATGTTTATTGATGATGCAGCTAAAACTATGCCGAAAGAGACTAATAAAATTAGAAGGAATACACTCTTTTTTTGTAGGTTTACCACTTTTTTCAATTTTTTACCTCTCTTCATTATAAAAATTAAATAAAAAATTAAATTGCTTCTCCCCAGAACATTATCTGTCCTGAGCTAAAGTCTCCGTTGCATGGTTCAGGCAAGGCTAACTTGAAAGTTATTGCTAACTCTGCTCCTGGTGATAAAACATTTCCCGATGAATAACCACCTGGAAGTTTGCCATTATGAATAATGTCTTGTCTTCCATTATTTATTTTTCCGCCTGTTCCGGTTACTTCATATGGAATTTTCCTATAACCTTCTGAGTCTGCTCCTGGGTTTCCTTTTGTAGAGTATGCTCCACTAGTTGCATAATATCTAAAGTTTTTCAGTTCAAGTTTATTACTTGTTGGACACTTTGCTCCTGAATTTATTGGATCATAAAAGTCGGTTCCTGATATGAACATATCAAGTAAAACTCCGCTTCCAGGATCTGCATTATTTTCAACTAATAGTGTTTTTGCATATCCAATAGTTCCTGGGCGTAAGTCTCCAAAGTCAATTTCACCATTTATATTCAAACCAATTACTGGATTTAAGAACCAAAATTCATTCTCATCAATGGAAGATTTCTTTCCATCTAAATCTTCTGCTTCTACTGTGATGAAATATTCACCATACATTGATTCGGGAGTTTCTACTGTTAATGTACAGGTATACCATCTTGATGTTTGGGGATTAAATTTAACTTTTTCTGTTTCTCCAATAACAGCGCATGGATCATCTGTTCTTTTATTTATTTTACAATTTGCTTCTATGTCATTTCCTGGACCGTGAACAGGGCCGATTGAGACAAATACATCTCCTAGTTTTTCGATTCCATTTTTATCAAATGCGAATACATCCCAGGAAATTTGTTCGCCTTCAAATGCATAATTGTTAATTCTTTCAACCAAGATTGTTTTATTTATTCTTCCAGGTTCATTGAAATCATCATAGGTAATTCTTCTAGCTGGATCCATCCATAATAATACGGGGAATCTTTCTGTTGCTGTTCCTATTGATTGTGCTTGTTCAACTTGATTTAGTTGAGGAGATCCTTGCACACCTAAACCCGGTTTTGATTTATCATAAATGCAGACTAAATCTTTTTGGCAGATTGAATTACATCCGTCTCCTCCAATATTATTTCCATCGTCACATTCTTCTCCTTCTTCTAATTTTCCATTGCCGCAGACTATTTTACAAACATCGCCTTCGTCTACCTTTCCATCGCAGTCATCATCTAGTTGATTACAAACTTCTTCTCCAGGTAATATCTCTCCTACACATTCACCGAAATTGCCGAAATTGCATGAATTGCCGTCGCATGATTTTGTTTTATTACCCAACTTACAGATTCCAACATTGTTGAAACCACAGCTTTCAACTTGTTGTTCGCCTGGATTACAAGTTGCACCACAAGAACCTTTTACACATTTTATATCAAATTGATCATATGCACAGCCACAAGATGCTGAACAGAATCCTAGATTATCTCTAGAGCCTGTTTTGTTATTAAAACATTGTGTTTGTGTTTGCGCACAGAATGCATTATTATTTGTAGAAGGTAATTCACATTGTTCATTTACATTATTTACTGTACCATCTCCACAGAATTCTTTTTGACAGATTGATGAGCATCCATCACCTGAAATTAAATTATTATCGTCACATTCTTCTCCAGCATCTTTAATTCCATTACCGCAAGCTGGAACATAACAAACATTACCCTCATCTACTTGTCCATCGCAGTCATTATCTTTTTCGTCACATATTTCTTGAACTGGATCAATATTTCCAGTACATTGACCGAAATCTCCGAATGAACATGAATTGCCGTCGCATGATTTTGTTTTATTTCCGAGTTTACATTCGCCAACATCTGTAACTCCACAACTTTCTGTTTGGGTTTCTCCCACTGAACAAGTTGCTCCACAAGAACCTTTTACACATTTTATATCAAATTGATCATATGCACAGCCACATGAAGCTGAACAGAATCCTAGATTATCTCTAGAGCCCGTTTTGTTATTAAAACATTGTGTTTGTGTTTGTGAACAGAATTGGTTGTTATTAGATGATGGAGGTTCACATTGTTCTGTATTGTTGTTTACAATATTATCACCACAGAATTCTTTTTGACAGATTGATGAGCAACCGTCTCCGTTTGCTAAATTTCCATCGTCACATTGCTCATTTGTGTCTAAGATTCCATTACCGCAAGCTGGAACATAACAAACATTACCCTCATCTACTTGTCCATCACAGTCATCATCTAGTTGATTGCAAACTTCTTCTCCAGGTAATATCTCTCCTACACATTCTCCAAAGTTTCCGAAGTTACATGAGTTATCATCACAACTTCTTGTTTTATTTCCAAGTTTACATATTCCAACATTGTTGAAACCACATGATTCAACTTGTTGTTCGCCTGGATTACATGTTGCGCCACAACTTCCTTTTTGACATGCAAATGAGAATGAATCTATTTGACATTGACATATTTCTGAACATGAACCAAAAGAATCTCTAGAGCCTGTTTTATTTCCTTGACAGGAATTTGTTGATTGTGAACAGAATTCATTATCATTTGTTGAAGGTAATTCGCATTGATCATCTCCATTTACTTCTCCATCACCGCAAACAGGAACTGGTGGGGGAGTAAATCCTTCTGTTCTATCTCCTTGTCCTTGAGTTGGATGTTGATCAATTGGATTATTTTCATCTTGGTCTGTTTCATAAATTAATTCATATGCATCACATGTTCCACCA
>DATDYQ010000061.1:0-8154 GCA_035288965.1 Candidatus Nanoarchaeia archaeon | reverse complement strand
TAAATCAATCAATCTTTTATGTATTCTCATCTCGAATTTTTCAAAAGAAGCTTTACCTTCTCCATCCGGACTTCTTCTTGTAGTTAATTTAAGTTTCTTTGTAGGTAATGGAATTGGTCCTTTGATTACAACTCCTGTTTTCTCAGCTATTTCCTTGATACTGTTGCATATCTGATTAACTTTATCTATATCCGGACTTGCTATGTTTATTCTTGCTCTTTGCATAGTTTTAATGAAATTAATTGATTTATAAAGGTTACTACCGAGATAATAATAAAAATAATTTCCTATTTATCTTTTTTTGATGTGTTAATTCTAGGATTAGCTTCCAAATTTCCAAATTTAGCACCACGGTTATCAAAAAATTGATTTATTTCTAATTTTTCTTTATCATTATCTTTTTCCGGTTGCATATCTTTTAACATTCCCCAAACAATATATCTGACATTCTTATCAATTAAAATATCTCCAATACCAAATATACTACCGATTATACCTAAAATTTTATGAAAACTGTTATCTCTTGCCAAGCCAAAACCTAACAAAATAAAAAAGCCTATGGTAAAAAGTAATAAAAAACCAGCCTTTATGACACTCCGTTTATGTTTATCCATTTTTGATCCTCTTATTATATAACTCATTAATAAACATTCCTAAAAGTAAAAAAATAATAGCTATAATAAACATTTCAAACAGATTATTAAATTTTATTAAGGTGCAATACGGTTTTTCAAATTTTATGGTAGCATTTATTATACTCAAAGAGGTAGAGCATTTATAATTTGAAGATGCAAGTGCTTCAGAAACACTTTTTTCCATCTTTATTTTTGTCTTTAATTCTTCTATATTCTCAGTAAAAGGAGGATCACTAAAAGAATTCAAAAAACCATAATAAGTTGCATTGGCTGAAAGATAATTCTGATATGAATTATATTCTGGTTGATAACAACTAGTATCGAATTTATCTAATAATGGAGAAATTTGTCCTAAACAATCAGATAGTTTGGCCAATTGAAATCTATATTCAGCCCTATATGAATACCATATAGACAGATGAGCATTCAATAATGATTTATTAATATCATCTAAACTATTTTTAGGTATTAAATCCAAATATTTTTTAGATTCCCCAATATCTGAACGAATTGGGTAGAGTTTTTCACCAGTAAATTCGGAAGACAAAGTGCCAGTATCTACATTCCCATTTATGTTTTTAGCAGATTCTATTATGGATTCAACATTTACACCAAAATTAAAATCAGTCATACAATGTTTATCATTCAGTGATAAGTCTTTATTTATGAACTTTTTATTTAATCCTACGTAAAAATAATTACATGAAGCGCAGTTATTTGTAATCATAACATTGTTTATACCAACGGGAACATCAAATTTTATGGCATATTGCCCAGAATTATTATTTAACCAATTAATTTTAGTCATTTCTATTACTTCTGTAGTACACAAGAGATTACCATTAGCATCATTTGGGTAATATAAAAATAGATAATCTGGTTTGGAATCAATTAGTTTGGAATCATAAGTGACATTGCCCTGTATAACAAAGGTTCTATAAGCATTTATCTTGGGATAATAAAATTTTATAATAAAAAGATTGATTAATAAAACAGTGATAACTATTAATATGCAAAGAATTATAGATTTACTAACTTTGTTCATAGAAATATAAAACATCAATATTTAGATAAAGGTTTCTTTTTTTCTAATTAATATTAAAAAACTATTTATTAGGTATTTCCCAATCTCTTGCTAATCTAATAAGTGGATTTTCTTCTCCATAAACTGCTAAAAATCCAACAACTTGTGTCGCTCCAGTATCATCAATTGGATAATGAATTGCATGAGGATCTCCAAAACGTTTTCCCTCTAAATCATAACCTGTTGTAAGTTTAATTATTGGGCCTATGTTTAAACCTAAGTTCATTATTTGCCAAGCAGATCTCTCAACACCCAAATCCCAAGCCTTTACTATCGTTGTCGGATTTTCAACATTATCAACAGTAAGTTCTTCTAAATGTGTTGTAAACATCAAAGGATCCATCATATAATCTATAGAAAATAAAGGAAAGAATCCTTCGAAAATTACTCCTTCTTTTTTTCTTGGTAAAACTCTTTGAGGTTTTTCAGAATATCTTAAACGATCCGGTATTACAAGTTTATCAAGACTATATATTTTATCATCTCCAGTACCATCTCCAGGCAAAAATACAATAGTATTCATATCTCCAACTTTTCTTCCTTCATATTCTACTGGAACTACAGTTCTTGCAGAATTAGGTTTTTCAGGTGTCAAACTAAAATCTGGAAAATTCCCAAATCTTACACCATCAAGCATTCTTTCATATTCTCTTAATGCTTCTTCAGCAGGTCCACGCATTGCTTTTAAGTTTAGATCTTCAGCTTTCATTTTATAAAAAGAAAATAAAGAATTAAATTACTTTCTTTACTAAATCAATACACATTCCAGCAGCCACTGTATTTCCAGCATCTCTTATAGCAAATCTTGCCATATGTGGAATTTCGCTTTGCTTCTCAATAACTAATGGCTTAGAAGGCTTTACTCTAACAACAGCAACATCTCCATTCTTCAGCATGTCTGGATTTTCTTGTAATACTTCTCCAGTTGCTGGATTTATTTTCTTTACAATTTGTATTATCTGGCAAGCAACTTGTGCTGTGTGTATATGGAATACTGGTGTATATCCAACAGTTAATACACTTGGATGATTTATAACAACTATTTGTGCAGTAAATTCACTTGCTAAAGTTGGTACATTATCAACATGTCCAAGTACATCTCCTCTTGCAATATCTTTTTTACCTATACCTCTGACATTAAATCCAATATTATCTCCAGGTATAGCTTCATTAACTTGTTCATGATGCATCTCTATTGTCTTGCATTCTCCAGTTACTCCTTTACCTTCTCTTCCTGGAACAATAATTACCTTGTCTCCAACTTTCATTATTCCTGTTTCCACTCTTCCTACAGGTACAACTCCAATTCCAGTTATGTTATAAACATCTTGAATTGGTAATCTTAATGGTAAATTAGTTGGCTTTTCAGGTTCTTTGAATAAATCAAGTTGTTCAAGTAACGTAGGTCCTTTATACCAAGCCATATTTGCACTTTTATTTGCAATATTATCTCCTTTATATGCGCTTGCTGGTATAAATACAATATCATCTAATTTATATCCAACACTCTTTAATAATTGCGAAACTTGTTCTTTAACTTCCATAAATTTCTTTTCATCAAAGTTAACAGCATCCATCTTATTTACTAATATTGCTAGTTGTCCTACACCTAAAGTTTTACATAAGAATACATGTTCTTTAGTTTGTGCCATTACTCCATCAGAAGCTGCTACAACTAAAACTCCGACATCAGCTTGACTTGCTCCTGTAATCATATTTTTAATAAAATCTTTGTGTCCAGGTGCATCTATAACAGTATATTCAAATTTATTGCTTATAAATTTCTTATGACTTAGATCTATTGTAACTCCTCTTTCTCTTTCTTCTTTTAAATTATCCATTACAAAAGCAAATTCAAATCCTGCTTTTCCAAGCTCTTGAGCTTTTTCCTTTAATTTTCTCATAGCTTGTTCATCAATATTTTTAGTATCATATAATAGTCTACCAACTGTAGTACTCTTTCCATGGTCTACGTGACCTACAAATACAATATTTATGTGTGGTTTTGCTTTAGCCATTTTTTAACACTCCTTTAATAAATTAAACTGAATTTAGCCTATTTATAAGCTTTTTGGTGTCTTTCCTCTTAAGTATTCATTAGTTATGTTTTAATTTATTTATTCTGAAGCTACAAAAATATATTTTAATGATGTGCTAACTTTTGAACCACTTTCTAAACAACCACCTAAAGAATCACTATATTCAAATCCATTTTTACTTTTTGGAAGGTTTCTGCTATAACTTTTTCCATGTAATTTAACACCATATTGTTTTACAAAGTCATCCATTGCTTTTTGAATCCTTGGATCATTGGTAGCAATTGCAACAGGTTCTCTTAAAGACTCATTAATTTTTAATGCTCTCTGTGCAATCTGAGCAAATAAAACTCTCCCATAATCTCTTGTCCACCTTGTAGCATATGGTCCCTCAACCAAAAGAACAGGAGATTCTTTGTCAAATGGTAATAATCTCACTACACTTCTAGCTACAACATTTCCATCTTCATCTAAAATTTGATATAATTTCTTATTGGAATCTGCAACATAAGCGAGTAAACACTTATTATAACCAGTCATTTCATTCCATCTTTGACAACTTTGAATAGGAGTTCTACCTATATTAAACATTTTATCCGGCGCATCAGTTTCTATAACCGTAACTCTTTCTAAATTCTTAACATCTTTAGAATCTAAAATATTTTTTACTTCTTTAAATGTGGTTCTTAAATCTTCATATGAAATTCTTTCTATTGCTTTACCAACATTTTGTGCAACAGTTAATAAAGATTCTGGGGTTACATCAGAAACACCAAGAATAGTCTGTAAAGTTTCATATTGAGTCAATAATTCTCTTTTCTCTTTACCTAAAGCTTTTTTATCAATGTCATGACTTTCACTTTTAAACATACTAGTTATCTCATTTACTCTATGTTCTAGACCTTGCAATGTTTCTTGACTTGCTTCTACTCCAACCAAAGTTTGATATTGTATTTTTAATTCATCTGCTAAAATCTTTAAAGCATTTATTCTAGGTTGTAAACCTTTTAGGTCTCCAATAAGTCTTTCTGAACTTTCATTTTGTTTCCAAGCTTCTACCGTTCCACTTAAACATTTTAATTGCATTTCTGATTTATCATGAGAGTATCTCCAATCTTCAATATCATCATCTATTATATGTTCAGTAATTTCTTTCAATAAGGGCATTCCCTCACTATAATAAGCTGTTAAAACTCCGCCAAATGTTGAAATTATTTTAAGTAGATTACCTTTTTGTATTCTATCTGGGTTTTCTGCTATTCTTTCTTTATAATCTTTACTTAAACCAATCATGCCCAAATTACTATTAATTGCATAGTCACTCAACCTTCTTATTAAACGAGATCCATCAGTTTCATCGAAGAAGTAAACAAAATCACCAGTTCCTTGTAGCATTTCAAGGTGACTAAGAATTTTACTAACTTGTTCAGCTGATTTGATATTACTTAAAAGATGTTCAAGGACTTTTGATTTTTCTGGATTAGAGTCTAAAGTATATAATGATCTAAATATTCTTCTTCTCGGATCAATTTTTTTAGCTAGATATTCTTGACTGAATAGAGAATCCGCTTTTTTAATTAATTCATTATTAAGTCCAAATCTAACTAAATTTGCAAGCACAGGCAGTGGAACATTTTTATATTTTTCTCTAATTTCACCAAAATCTTCTCTCGATAATAAATCCTTTGCATCTGATATATAATCATCCTTAACTCTTTCTTTTGATAATAAATGTAAATCTTCAACATATTCAAATCCAGATAATATTAAACTTTCATCAATAGATTCTCTTCCACCTAAGACTCTTTCAAAATAGTTATTTACAAACCTCAAGGTATCTGGCGCTTCTTTTGCTATTGCATTAACTTTAGAAAATATTCTTGAGAATTTACTTTGTGATGAAAATTTTTCACTTTCAGCTGTCCTATGTAAGAATTCATAGGCAGTTGTAGTATTTCCACGATTTTTTTCTAAAGTGTTGCCCAATTTTATTAATGCTAATTTATCTTCTAATCCCTTTCCAGTTTCGGATTGAAGAATGCCATCGATATGTCCATATACCACATTAGGAATTTCATTATTTCCTCTAGCGTAAACTCCCAATTCTAAAAGACTTTTTATCTCATTTAAACTTGGATGCGTTAGTTCAACAATTCTTCTTAAGTTTGTTATTAATTCTTTAGCTGATTCAGTTCTATCTTCTTTTTTAATCCTTTTCATACATCTATCGTAAAAATCTTTCCAATCAGAAAAAACAGAATATCTTAAATCTTGCAATAATTTCTCAAGAATTATAGATTGATCTTCAGAACCTTCTTCTCCAGAAGTATGAAAAGCTTGAACTTGCGATTGAGTTAATCTTAGAGTTTGATCTAGCTTATGCTCTAATCTCTGGCTTAATGTTTGTCTTAAGCCCATTCCCATTCTCATTTCCATACCAGGCATTTTATTTACTTACAAACCTCGATAAAATGGCTAAATTAACCATTTATAAACCTTTTGTTTTGTTACTACTAATATAGAATAACTAAGCAAACTCACTCTCTGATCTTAATCCTTTTCTCTGTCTTATTTGTAACTTAACTTTTGATTGTAATTCAGTTGGTATTTGCTCAAATAATTGATCAACCACATAGAAATTACCTCTTCCTTCAGTTGCACTTCTCAAATCACCTGTCAATCCAAACATC
Source organism: Candidatus Nanoarchaeia archaeon (assembly GCA_035288965.1). Taxonomy (GTDB): domain Archaea; phylum Nanobdellota; class Nanobdellia; order SCGC-AAA011-G17; family JAGVZF01; genus DATDYQ01. Next base: position 1,709 of record DATDYQ010000061.1, on the reverse strand, counting down.
TCAGCTACTGGTAATTTACATTTAACTGTTATATGCATACCTTCTTGCTGTACATCCATTAACTGCCCCCTTTTATTTTGTACTAATTTGCTTATCTCACCTAAAAATTGAGCAGGAGCTTCTAATTGTAATACTTGTAATGGTTCAAATAAAACAGCTTGTCCATCTAACATCGCTAATTTTATTGATTCTCTTACAGCAGGCAATACTTGTGCTGGTCCTCTATGAATTGCATCTTCATGTAATTTAATATCATTTAATCTTACTAAAACTTTAAATCCAGGTTCTCTTGCTATTGGTCCTTCATTCATAACTTCTTCAAATCCATCTAACACCATATCAATAACTTCTCCAATATGAACCTCTCCTCTTGTATTATCGACAAATACATTTCCCTTGTAAAACGCTTTATATTTACTAGCTTCTTTAGCATCCATTCCAAAACTTCTTAACTTATCAACTATAGCTTGATCTTTTTTCTTTATTCTTATTTCAGGAATTTCTCCTGATTTCATTGTTTGATAAATTTCATCAGGAACAGGCTCAACTGTCATGTAAAATTTGTTATGCTTGTTTGGACTTTTTCCTTCAAATTCCTGGCTTTTCTTCTTTATACTCTCTCTGTAAACAACAATTGGTGGTCCTGTCTGAATATCTAATTTATTATCATTTTTAATTCTATTTTCAATAACTTCTAAATGTAATTCTCCCATTCCAGAAATTAAATTTTCTCCAGTCTCTTCATTAATTGTAATTTTTAAAGTTGGATCTTCTTTTCCTTTTTGTCTTAACACTTCAATTAATTTGGGTAAATCACTTGGCTTTTTAGCTTCAATACTTTTTGTAACAACAGGTTCAAATAAATGTTTTATAGCTTCAAATGGTTCCATCGGTTCGCTACTAACAGTTTCACCTGCAAATGTATCTTTTAATCCAACTAACCCAATGATATTTCCAGCAACACTTTCATCTATAGAAATTCTCGACGCTCCTTTATAGATATTAATTTGCTGTAATCTTACTGTTTTCTTTGCTCCATTCAAATAAACATCTTGTCCTTGTCTTACAGTTCCTGAAAATAATCTTCCAGCAGCAACTTCACCTGCATGTTTATCAATAACAATTTTAGTAACAACAAAAGCAACTGGTCCATTAGGATCACAATTTACTAATGACTTTCCTAAATCAGAATCTAAATCACCATGCCATATTTTTGGCACTCTATATCTTTGTGCAGTAACAGGATTTGGAAGATGATGCGTTACCATATCTAATACAACTTTATGTAAAGGAGCTCTTTTTGATAATTCTTTATAACTATCTTTTTCATAAGCTTCAATAACATCTTTAAAACTTATTCCATTTTTTTTCATGAAAGAAACAGATAATGCCCATTTATGGAAAGCACTTCCAAAAGAAACACTTCCCTCAACAACATTAACATTCCATTTATCTTTAAATTCTTCAGGAGCAATTGAATCAATAAATTTATTAACCTCTCCGATAACTTTTACAAATCTTTCCTGCATTTGTTCAGGAGTTAATTTAACTTCTCTTATCAATCTATCAACTTTATTAATAAATAAAACCGGCTTAACTCTTTCTCTTAAAGCTTGACGTAAAACAGTTTCTGTTTGTGGCATCATTCCTTCAACAGCATCAACTAAAACAATAGCTCCATCAACAGCTCTCATTGCTCTTGTTACATC
>DATDYQ010000060.1:0-34933 GCA_035288965.1 Candidatus Nanoarchaeia archaeon | reverse complement strand
AATCTCCATAATCTTTCTATTTCATCACTTATTTTTTCTAATACGTAAGAATATGTAAATAATATCCTTCCATTTATCGGATCTTGGTAAGACATCTTATTGATTGCTCTTTGTAGATAAAAACAAAATTTATTTACTTCTAAATCTCTTGCTAATAAGTTATCTATAGTTTCTTTTTCTTCTCCAAAAATATCTTTTATAGCAGCATCATAAAACAATAGGATCATTTGGAAAACCCGTTTAAATATTTCATCTAAATTTTGATAAGTACCAGAACCAAATTCTTTTATCGTGTAAATATCTTTTTTATGAGCGATTAAAGCATATCCAATTAGGGAGTTAAGAGTTTTCATAATCAAAGATGAGATATCTTTATCAGAAGTTATTTCTATTTCATCAATTCCCTTTGCATAGAGAGCAACAATATGCCTATAGATATTCCTTTGATGAAGATTGGTGAAGTTAACTTTGATGGAACCACCAGAAATAGGATTATCTGAGTTAATAATCAAGGATTTTTCTACTATTGTGACATCTACTTCTGAATTTTTATTAATACTATTCTTTCTTACCCAATTTATTGGTAATGTTATTGTGAATGCCTGATTTGCTTGTTTTATTACTTTTCTTTTCATTTTATATAATTGATATAAATAATATAAGAAATATATAAATATTCCTATTGTTCACAGATTATTATGACACACGTCGACTTACACATGCACACAATGTATTCTGATGGATCATTAGATCCTAAGAGCCTGGTTAGAGTTGTTAAATTAAAGAATATAGATGTATTTGCTATAACCGACCATGACAATATTAATGGTTATTTAAGAGCGATAGATGAAGCAAATAAATGGAATATTAAATTAATCCCTGGGGTTGAAATGACAACAAAGGATTATCATATCCTTGGAATTAATTTTGACCCAGAAAACAAAGAGTTTTTAGGATTTTTAGGTTATATCAGAGATTTACAGAGAAAAGTTTGTCAACAGAGAATAGATAAGCTTAGAGAATATGAAATACCAATTAACTTAGAAAAAGTAGAGCGAGCATTTCCATATTCTAGATTGGGAAAATATAACATTTTGATGACTATGCTACAAGATTCTGAAACTTCTGAATACATCAATAAGACTAATCCAGGAGCTACAACAGAAGATTTATTTGATTATTATCTAAAAGATAAAGGCTTAGCTGGAAAGATAGAAAAAAAATATTATATTGAATCAAAGGAAGCAATAGAACAAGTCCATAATGCGGGAGGAATTGCGATATTAGCTCATCCATTTAGAGATGTTAAAGAAGATAGTGAAATTGAGAAATTACTTGAGGAAAGATTAGACGCACTTGAACATCAACCAAATTACAATGAGAAGAGCAAGTATTATACTGAATATGCAATAAAAAGAAAGATTCCATTAACTTACGGATCTGATTTTCATAGACCTGGAACTAATAGATTTTTATTAGGAAAAGAAGAGAATAATATAGAAAACTTGGGGGAATTAATAGATAGGTGGAAATGATTGATTTATACTTGATAAGACATGCAGAATGTGAAAATAATATAAATAGCTATTTAATTTGGGGAAGATCTAATAATTCTCCATTGACTAAAAACGGAATAAAACAAGCAATGTATTTAGAAACGCGTTTAAAGAGAGAAAAAATAAAATTTGATAAAGTTTATTCTTCGCCTGCAATAAGGGCATTAGAAACAGCAAAATTGTCTGTTAATTATAATCTTGATGATATAATAATCTCTGAAAATTTACAAGAATTAGATCAAGGGGATTGGGTTGGAAAATTAAGAGAAGAAGCTTATAATAAAGAAACATTAATGGAAATAGATAAGGATTGTTGGAATTTTAAAGCACCAAATGGAGAATCACAGGCTGAAGTTGAAGAAAGAATTTATGATGTTGTTAAGAAGAATGTTATTAATAATGGAAATAAAATAACCGCTTTTTATACGCATGGCGTTGCAATAAAATGTTTATTGAGAAGGTTGATGAATTTAGACCATAGAATAACATGGAGGATAATGATTGATAATGCAAGCATTACACAACTAAGATATAATAATGGATTATGGTGGCCAATGAAGATTAATGATAATGGACATGTTTATTAAACTTTTAATTTTACTCTTTTTTCCATAGCTATTCTTACTTCTTCTAAATTTTCACCATTATACCTTATTACTTGATGGTGTTTGTAATTAAGATTACCATTATTTGCTGGCATGATAACTAAGCCTCGTTTTCTATGCTTTAGCCATCTTTCTATATATTCAGGAAAATCATCTACCAATACCTTTCCATAAACTAAACCTTTATCTCTAGTTATTGTGATATCAACATCTTCTCCTAAGTTTTTATCCATCCATCTTTTTTTACCAGACCAACTAGAAGGATTGGTTTTAGGACCTTGAGTTAAGATCATTATTTTATATTCAAGTTCTTTTGCAACTTCTAGAACATCCCATCCTAGTTTAAACTTTGGAAGGTTTTCCCACCAACTTTCTGATAATCTAATTAGATCAGCTCTATTTTTTAGATATTTTGAAGTTGTATCTCTTATTTGCATTTGTATCGGAGGTTCAGATGGAGATCTAAGTTTTTCTAATTCTATAGATAAACCTTTATCATAATCACAAAGAGTTCCGTCCAAATCAAATAAAGCGATATTTTCTATATTCATTTTATATTCTCTATTACAAAAAACTTATAAAGCTATTTATAAAGATAAAATTTAAAAAATTATTATTTTTTCTTAAACTTTTTGGAAGATGTTTTGATTGCCAATCTTTCCAATCTTTCCTTAGATGTTTGGGAAGATATTTTGATTGCCAATTAAGTTCTTTTGCAATTTTAGAATTATTTGCTGCAGCAACTTTAAGAGCATAATAAGCAGAACCGAAGGCATGTTGGGGAACATGTGCAGTTGCTACAGCTTGACCTGCTGCACGTGCGGCAAAACAAAGCGGAATTATTCTTTTTTGCCTTGCGAGCGGCTGCATGAGCATTTAAAGAAGCTTTACGTATATCTGCCATTTTAAATATGCCTGTGCGAACCCATGTTCGGCATGCTTCTATTGCTTTTCTAGGTCTTTTATCATTTGGATATGCTTTCTCAAAAAATGGAAGTACTCGTTCAGCACAATCTGCTGCCCAAGTTGCAAATAATTTTTGATCTTGCTTTGAATATTTTTTCATCAATTATTTTGTTAATTTACAATTTATAATATTTATTGTTATTAAATAAATTTATATATTAATTAATTTTATAAAATGAAATGGAAGTTGCAATATTTGCTGTCATTATTTCTGTTGGTGCAGATGGAGAGGCTATAATCAAATAATTATTTTTTATTTGCGATTAGAGTATTTGCTAAATATAGACTATCTATTGATCCTGCATCTGTCCAAAATCCATCGACAAAGCTATAATGAAGAACTTCTCTAGCTATATAATCATTATTTACATCTGTTATTTCCAATTCATTACGCCAAGAGGGTTTTAATGTTTTAATTATTTCAAATACCCTATGATCATAGAGATAAGCTCCGGTTACTGCATTATTTGCTTTTGGAGATTTTGGCTTTTCTTCTATTGATAATACACGATGTTCAAGTAATTCTGCTACTCCGAATTTTGCTCTTCTTTCATTTCCTTCTCCTTCAAAGAGCTGATTATTTAGTATCTCTTTTAAAAAAATATGGGCCCCACTTGAAAAACTTTTAACTGCTTCTACCATAAAATTTTCATCTTCATAAATGTTATCTCCTAGAATGACTGCCATATTATCATTTCCTGCAAATTGTTTAGCTAATCCAAGAGCATCAGCTATGCCTTTTGCTCCATCTTGAACTCCATAAGAAAAAGAGCAACTTTCCCCTATACCTAAAATTTCTTTTAAATCTCTTCCAGATCCTAATAATCTTCCAATGGAAGCAAAATGTTCTCCTCCAGTTATGATAAATATCTCTCTAATACCTGCCTGTATTAAATTTTTTAGCGGATAATATATCATCGGTTTGTTATATATTGGAAGGAGATGTTTGTTTGTTACTAAAGTAAGAGGTTTTAGACGAGATCCACTTCCACCTGCAAGCAATATTCCTTTCATGTTTTATATATTAATAGAAAAATATAAAAGATTATTTATATTAGTAATATTACCTTAATAAAATGGAAGTTGCCATATTTGCTGCTGGATGTTTTTGGGGAGTGCAAGCGGTATTTGATCAAGTTAAAGGTGTTATTAATACAACAGTAGGATATACTGGAGGACATGTTAAAAATTCAAGTTATAAAGACGTTTGTAATAAGAATACTGGACATGCAGAAGCTGTTAGGATAGAGTTTGATGAGAAGAAAGTGAGTTATGAAAAATTAGTTGGAATATTTTTCATGAATCATGATCCAACTACGATGAATAGACAGGGACCGGATGTTGGAGAGCAATATAGAAGTGTTATATTTTATGTTAATGATAAACAAAAGAAAATAGCTGAAAAAGGATTAAATGAATATAAGAAAAAGTTAAAGAAGAAAATTGTTACCGAGATTACTAAAGCAGGTGAATTTTATTTAGCTGAAGATTATCATCAAAAATATTATAAAACACATAATATAACTTGTCATGTGAAACTAGCAACATGAAAAAAGAAGAAGAATGGAAGAAGAAGTTAACTAAGGAACAATATCATGTATTGAGAGAGAAAGGGACTGAGATGCCTTTTACAGGTAAATTATTAAAAAATAAAGAAAAAGGAATGTATAAATGTATGGCATGTGGGATGGAATTATTTTCTTCAGATACAAAATTTGATTCAGGAACAGGATGGCCGAGTTTTACAGAAGCTAATAAGAAGAATGTTATCTTAAAAGATGATTATAGCTTAGGATTGCATGCAATAGAGGTTATTTGCAAGAAATGTGGAAGTCATCTTGGACATGTGTTTGATGATGGACCTAAAGGTAAAAAGAGATATTGTATTAATTCATGTGCATTGGATTTTGAGAAGAAATAGATAATTTATTTTAGATTATGCTGATTATATTATATAAATATTTAATAATGAATTAAATTAACTTTTTATTATGGGATTAGAAGCTTTAGCTCAAATGGAATATCCGGGAAGATTTATTATTCTTGGAAGAACAGAAGACGGAGCGAATAATGTTGCTGTTTATGGATTGACTGGAAGAAGTCCATCTAGCCAAGCTAGAAGATTAGTTTTAGATACTGGAGATAGCGAAGAAACTTATGTTAAGGTTGAACCTACAGATGAAGAAACATTAAAAAAAGGAAATCCAGATTTATTAATTTATCCAGCCATGGTGTTACATAAATTTGGAATTGCTGTTAGTAATGGAAAACAAACAGAGGGCGTTGCGTGGGGTTTAAGACCAGGAGATCAAATTCATGCATTAAACCAAGGACATAAAGATTGGAGCTATGAACCAGATAAACCAAATTTTACTCCTAGGATTAGTGCAGTATTACATTCTAGAGAGGTGGAAAGTAGTGCTTTTGGGATTATTAAGAAACTTGGTGAGGGAACTGTACCATTTAGAAGTTATTTTGAAGTTCCTTTAATTTCTGGAAGAGGACATTTAATTGCAACATATACTGGAGAAAATAGAGATCCCTTGCCATCATTTAAAGGAGAACCAATTGTATCTAGGTTATCCGGAACTTATATTGAAGAAACTGTAAAATCTGTTTATGGTTCTTTATCAGAAAAATTTAGGGTTTCGGTAGCAGTTGTTTATTGGAATCTTAGAGATTCTTCGAAAAAATTAGCCATCATGAATAAACATGGTGGATTATCTTTACATGAATAGCTATAATCTAATAGAAAGATTTATATAGTAACTATAGTTGATATATAATATGGAAAAAACAACCATACAAATAAATATTGAAACTTTAGAAAGACTGAAAGGTCTTAAAAGTATGGAAAGACAATCTTATGATGAGCTATTAAATAATCTTATAGATAATAACGAAGAAGAAAGTTTAAGTGAAGAGGAAATTGAAGATATAAAAATAGCACTTGAAAATGTTAAAAAAGGAAAAATAAAACCTATTGAACAAGTTGCAAAGGAATTAGGGATTACCCTTAGATAAAATGTATTCTATTCAAATTGAAAAGAATGCAGAAGAGTTTCTTAAAAAAATACAAAAGAAAGATGCAGAGATTATATTAAATAAAATTTATTCAATAAGAGATAATCCTTTTAGATTTCTTAAACGATTGCAAGGAGATAAATTATGGAGATTGAGAATAGGTGATTATAGAGCTGTTGTTGATGTGATTATATCTATGAATAAAATAATTGTTATAAGGATAGGACATAGGAAGAACGTTTATGAATAATTCTTCTAAGAGTTAACATTAGAATAATTTTTATAGTAGGAATTTAATTATATTATTATGAAAAAAAGTGGATTAATTAAAAATAAAAGTTTAAAAAATATTCTTTCTGCTTTGGCCGTTGCAATTTTTGGTTTCATACTTTTGAATCTTACATTTCTTTTTGATGCTCTTTTTCAAGGCTTAATGGGGAGATTTATTGGGATTTTTATACCTTTTAATCCAGATACAAAATTATATTGGTTTCCAATATTGATGCATGGTTCATTTGTTGTCATTATTGGTATAATCTCTTGGTTTGTTTTTAAATCAAAACTTAAAGAAATTTACAAAGCGATTTATATGACCGTTCCATTAGCAGTTGTTTTTGTAACTATCGGAATATTTTTATTTCAATGGCCCATAGCTGTTTATTTACTTGGCACTCTATTTGGCATTGGGGCATTATATTACTTTTATCGCACTAAGCAACATTGGATATATTATTACACTTTAATTTTAGTTGGATTAACTTTAGCAATTTTTACTTTATTAGGTGGAGAAATTTAATATAAAATAGTATGCCCCAGCCCGGATTTGAACCGGGGTCTAAAGCTTTTTGCCTTGTGGCCGCAAGCTCTTGTTCTTTCTGGTATTAAATATCCAGGCTATACTACTAGGGCGACAATTTTTTCCAATAAAAAGCTTTATAAATACTTATCGGAAGGTAAAATTTATGAAAACTTATGAGATGCATTGCAGTAGCTGTAAAACACAAATAACAAATATATCTGGAACTGTTAAATTTAAATGTCCTAGTTGTGGGAATACAGATTTAGTAAGATGTACACATTGCAGAGAGATAGCTGCTAGATATAAATGTGAAAGTTGTGAATTTTCAGGTCCAAACTAAAATGGCAACCGTAGTTGTAACAATAAAAATAATGCCTGAAAGTCCTGATTCTGATTTAAAGAAAATTGAAGAAGAAGCTATAGTAAAAATAAAAGAATATGGCGGTGATGTTGGAAAAGTTGAAATTGAACCTGTTGCTTTTGGATTAAAGGCTGTAAAGTTAATATTTATTGTTGATGAAAGTAAAGGTGGAACTGAAGATTTAGAGAATGAAATAAGCGGATTAGATCAAGTTAATTCTGTTGAAACTATAGATGTTAGAAGAGCTATTGGATAGATTTAAATAATAGTAATACTTGTAATACTTTATGAAAACAAAGCAATTATCTGTAAAAAATATACAAATAGACTTATTTAAAGAACTTAAAACAGAATCTGTAAGAGATGGTATGAAAATAGGAGATTCTCTGAATTTAGCTATTAAATATTGGCTAGACGAAAAAAGGAAGAGTAGAAAATTAAGCTTATTAGACTTCAAACCTAAAAGATTAAGCAAAGGAAAAGGGAAAACAAGTGAGGAAATAGATAAAATACTTTATGAATGACAATTCTTATAGATGCTAATATTCTTTGTGGATATGCTGATAGTGGTGATATTCACCATAAAAATGCAAACAAGATAATCAAAGAAATTTCCTCAGGTATATATGGAAAAGCAGTAATAACAGATTATATCTTTGATGAAATCGTTAATGTTTACCTTAGAAAATTTGGCAAAAAGAATGCAGTTGATTTAGGAAAATTTATTATTAATTCAGAAATATTTTTTATAAATGTTGATAAATTAGTTTTCCAAAAAGCGTGGGAGTTATTTCAAAAAGATAATAACTTAAGCCTTACAGATTGTACAAGTGTTACCTTTATGTTGTTATATAATATAGATAGAATAGCTACACTTGATAAAGAATTTAAAACAATAAAAGGAATAGAAGTTGTTGATAGTTAAGATAGATAGTTATTTTTGATTATATGCTTTTTTTAAAGTTGGAATGTCAATTTTTTTCATTTTAAGAATTGCTTGCATCACCCTTTTTGATTTTGCAGGATCTTTATCTTGTAACATTTTGATTGAAATTGTGGGAACAATCTGCCATGAAATACCAAATTTATCCTTTAACCAGCCACATTGTTGTGCTTTTTCATCTCCACCTTCAGAAAGCTTTTCCCAATAATGGTCTACTTCATCTTGGGATTCGCAATTAACTACAAATGAAATTGATTCATTAAATGCAAATTTATGTGGGCCTGCGCCATCCATTGCCATGAATTCTTGACCTTCAAGGAAAAAAGATGAATGTTTGACTGTATCTTCTTTACCATTTTCTCCTTTTTCATATTTTACCATATGATCTATTTTTGATTTCTTGAATATTTTTGTATAAAAATCAACTGCACTTTCTGCTTTACCAAGACTTTTACCAACAAAAAGAAGAGATGGAACAATACCTTCTTGTTTAGGTGAGAGCATTAATTGCCATGCTACGCCATATTTATCTTTAAAGAAAGCATATCTTTCACCAAAAGGATATTTATCAAGCGGCATCATAATTTCACCTTTATTTGAAAGTTTCTTGAACAAGTCATTAATGTCTTTTTCTGTTTTACAATATACAAAAAAAGAGATTGATGGTGAAAATGTGAATATAGGACCGCCATTCAATGCTGTGAAATCTTGCCCATTAATTTGGAATGTTGCAACCATTACAGATCCTTTTGGTCTTCCAGATGCTTTTGCTCCTGCTTCATCATATCGAGAAGTGCTTCCAAGCTTAGAATTTTTAAAAATAGAAGTGTAAAATTTAACAGCTTCTTCTGCTTGATCATTAAACCATAAAAATGGGGTTATTTTTTGCATAAATATTAGTTAAACATAAGAATTTATAAAGATTTCTAGAAAGATAATCAGAATTAATATTCATCCCAACTTTTAATTTCTAAGTCATTTATTTTTTTCTTTGAGATAGAATCAATAAATAATTTTGTAATCTTTTCGTTAGTTAATAATGGAATATTAAAATCAACTGCCTTTCTTCTTATTAAATAATCATTAGTTAATTCTTCCTCTTCGTAACTTTTTGGTATGTTTATTACTAAATCTATTTTTTTCTCTTGAATGTATGTTAAGACATTAGGTTCTTTTTCATCTAAAGGCCAATACAAGACTTCTACAGGGATATTATTTTCTTTAAGGAATTTTGCTGTTCCTCCAGTTGCATAAAGTTTAAAATTAAGTTCTATTAATTTTTTGATACTTTCCAGTAAATATGCTTTATTTTTTATTGTTCCAGTAGAAAGTAAAATATTTGAATGAGGAATATTAAAACCAACTGAAAGTAAAGATTTTAGAAAGGCTTCATGTAAATCATTACCCAAACAACCAACTTCTCCCGTAGATGCCATTTCTACACTTAATATTGGATCTGCTCCTTGAAGTCTTGAAAATGAGAATTGAGGGGCCTTTACCCCGACATAATCTAAATCAAGAGTATTATATTTTTCCTTATTCGGAATATTGAGTATCGCCTTTGTTGCAATATCTATAAAATTATGTTTTGTAACCTTTGAAACAAATGGAAAACTTCTAGAAGCACGAAGATTACATTCTATAACTTTAATATTATTGTCTTTTGCAATAAATTGAATATTAAATGGACCTGTTATTTCTAAGGATTTGGCTATCTTTTTAGTAACTTCTTTAATTTTTTTTATTGTTTCAAGATATGTAAATTGTGGGGGTAATACCATTGTTGCATCTCCAGAATGAACACCGGCATTTTCTATATGTTCCGATATTGCATAGATTATTAATTCCCCATTATGTGCAACAGCATCTATTTCTATTTCTTTAGCGTTTGTAATAAACTTACTTATCACTACAGGATGTTCTTTTGAGATATCAACTGCTTTTTGTAGATAGAATTCAAGTTCTTCTCTATTGGAAGCTACACTCATAGCAGCGCCGCTAAGTACATAGGATGGACGGATTAAAACAGGATAATTTACTCCCTCAGAAAAATTGTGCACTTCATCAATTGATTTTGCTTCTGTCCATTTAGGTTGATCAATGTTTAATAAATCTAATAATTCTGAAAATTTGTGTCTATTTTCTGATCTATCTATACTTAATGGAGATGTTCCAAGAATCCTTACATATTGTCTGTATAATCTTATCGCAAGATTATTAGATATTTGACCACCCATAGAGATTATTATTCCATGAGGATTTTCTTTTTCATATATGTCAAGAACTCTTTCAAAACTTAGTTCTTCAAAATAAAGCCTGTCACAAACATCATAATCTGTACTAACTGTTTCAGGATTGTAGTTTATCATAACAGTAGAATAACCAAGATTTTTTAATGTTAAAACAGAATTAACACAACACCAATCAAATTCAACTGAACTTCCTATCCTATATGCTCCTGAACCAAGAACTATAATATTATTTTTTTCATTTAATATTATATCGTCTTCTTCTCCATTGTAGGTAAGATAAAGATAGTTTGTTTTTGCAGGATATTCTGCTGCTAATGTATCTATCTGCTTTATTACAGGAATAATATTATATCTTTTCCTTATTTCTCTTACCTTTAACAATCTTTCTTCCATGTTAATATTATCTTTGTATAAAATTTTTGCAATTTGGAAATCAGAAAATCCTTGTTCCTTTGATTTTTTTAATAAATCTTTTGGGATGTTTAAAACATCATATTTTAATAATTCTTTTTCTGTTTCAACTACGTTTTTTATTTTATATAAAAACCATTTATCTATTTTCGTTAATTCAGAAATTTTGTCAATTGACATTTCTTTTTTTATTGCTTCAACAATAACTAAGAGTCTTTTGTCTGTCGGATTTGATAATTCTTTTTCGATATCATTAAATCTTAAATTATTAGCTACAAGCCCATGAAGACCTATACTTAACATTCTTATAGCTTTTTGAATTACCTCTTCAAATTTTCTACCTATTGCCATAACTTCTCCAACACTTTTCATTTCACTTCCAATTTCAAAGCTAACTCCTTTAAATTTTTGTAAATCCCATCTAGGAATTTTTACAACAAGATAATCAAGACTTGGCTCAAAGCAACTTTTTGTTATTTTTGTTACTCTGTTTTCTATTTCTATTAAAGAATAACCTAATGCTAGTTTTGTTGCAACAAATGCTAGTGGATAACCGGTAGCTTTTGAAGCAAGAGCTGAACTTCTTGAAAGTCTTGCATTAACTTCTATTATTCTATAGTCTTCAGAAACAGGATCCAGAGCATATTGTATATTACATTCACCAACAATACCAAGATGTCTTATTACTTTGATGGAAATATCTCTTAAATTATGATATTCATTATTTGTTAATGTTTGTGATGGTGCAACTACAATACTTTCTCCTGTATGAATCCCCATCGGATCAAAATTTTCCATATTGCATACAGTAATACAGTTATCATGAGAATCACGGACAACTTCATATTCTATTTCTTTCCATCCACCAAGATATTTTTCAATTAAAACTTGATTTGAATATGCTAAAGCTCTTTTAACTTTAATTAGAAGCTCATTATCATTTAATGCAACACCAGAACCAGCCCCACCAAGTGCATAGGCTACTCTTATCATTACAGGATAACCAAGATTATTAGCTATTTCAACTGCTTTTTCTGAAGAGTTACAGGTTTCGCTTTCAGGAGTTTTGAGATTAATTTCATTTAATTTTTTAATAAATAATTTTCTATCTTCTGTATTTTTTATTACATCAACCTGAGTTCCAAGAACATTAACATTATATTTTTTTAATATTCCAGAATCTTCTAATTCAACACCACAATTTAATGCAGTTTGTCCACCAAAAGAAAGCATTATTCCATCAGGTTTCTCTTTTTTAATTATACCTTCAACAAAATGAGGCGTTACAGGAAGAAAATAAATTTTATCTGCCATTCCCTCACTTGTTTGTATAGTTGCGATATTTGGATTTATTAAAATAGTTTTAATTCCTTCTTCTTTTAATGCCTTAAGACATTGAGAACCGGAATAATCAAATTCTCCGGCCTGGCCAATTTTTAAACTTCCACTTCCCAGAACCAGAACTTTTTTTGGTTTTTCCATTCTTTTTTTGCTTCTCACCCTGTTTTTAAATACTTGTTCAGTGTAATCTACATATAGAATTTAATCTATTCTAACATCTTAACAAACTCATCAAATATAAATCCTGTATCGTAAGGACCGGGGCTGCTTTCTGGATGAAACTGTATTCCGATAAATGGCTTTGTTTTATGTTTTATTCCTTCATTTGTGTCATCATTTGTGTTAATAAAAAGTTCTTGCCATTCTTCATTTAGTGAATTGATATCTACAGCAAAACCATGATTTTGGGTTGTTATGAAACATTTCTTAGTTCCATTAAGAGTGCAAGGCTGATTCTGGGAACGGTGACCATATTTTAATTTGTAAGTATTCCCTCCTGCAGCAAGTGCTAATATCTGACTGCCTAGACATATGCCTAAGATGGGAGTTTTATTAGTTAATGCTTTTTTTATATTATTTATTGTCTGTTCACACATCTTGGGATTACCTGGACCGTTCGAAATTAGAATTCCATCAAAATCTAAATTTAGAAAATCATAATCATAAGGAATCCGAATAACAGTTAAATTCCTTTTTATTAAATCTCTGATAATATTATTTTTTATTCCGCAATCGATAACAATTACTTTTTTACTTCCATTTTCATTGTATGTAATTGGCTTTTTAATCGTAACTTCTTTTACAATATTTATAGAGTTAGGATCATAAAATTCTATATTTTTTCCATCAAATATAATCTTTCCCAGCATAACTCCCTTATCTCTTATAATTTTAGTAAGTTTCCTTGTGTCGATTCCATAAATGCCAGGAATATTTTCTTCTTTTAACCAATCAGATAAGCTTTTTTTTGTGTTCCAATGAGAATGCTGGAAAGAATAATCCGAGACAATTAAAGCTTGAACTTGTATTTTATCTGATTCAAAATTTTTTAATAAATCATTTTCCTTTTCGTTTCCAGGAACACCATAGTTTCCAATTAATGGATATGTTAAGACAAGAATTTGACCTTTATAACTCGGATCTGTTAATGATTCAGGATATCCTACCATCCCTGTGTTAAATACAACTTCTCCGGATGTTGATGATTCTGCACCAAAAGAATAACCTTTAAATTCTTCGCCACTTTCAAGAATCAATTTTACTGCTTTATTTAAGTCCATATTAAAAGCTTTAGGAAAAGGTTATTGTTAATAAATGTTTTTATTTATGGCAAGATTTATTAAGTTAAGAAAAAATTAATTTATTTATGGAAGAGCTTAATGAAGAGCAAATAAAAGAGTTAAATGAAATAGGAAGATTGCCTCAGCAAGAACAAAGTGAGAGATTACAAGAATTTTTATCAACATTAACTGAAGAACAAATTGAATGGCTTAAGTCTCAACAAGCTAACGCTGGAACGGGTGGAGGACAATGTCCATTCTGCCTGATGGGAGAAGGAAAGATAGAAACTAAAGTTGTCTTTTCTGATGAAAGTGTGATGGCTGTTTTAGATATTAATCCAGCAAGTGATGGACATACAATAGCATTTTTAAAAGAACATCATGGTAATTTATTTGATATTCCATTTGATAAATTTGAATATTTAATGAAAGCATGTAGTTTGATAGGAGCGGGATTAGTTAAGGTGTTAAATGCAGATGGATTTAATTTGTTTATTGCTAATGGGAAGATGGCTGGACAAAGAGTGGATCATATATTAATACATTTAATTCCAAGATTTAATGGAGATGGAGTTAATTTTAATTGGAAAGCTAAAAAAATAGATGAAGATAAAGCAAGTAAAGTATTAGAATCTTTTAAGAATTTTCAAGTTCCAGCTAGTAAAATGGTAGAAGAAAAAATAATACCTGAAGAAGTTGAATATGAAGAGTTTGAGAGAATTCCTTAAATCAACAAGGTTATAGGATTTCCAAATATAAAACTTAAAATTAAAGATATTAAAAAAGAGGGAACAAATGGAATGCCTTCTTTTATTGTAACTGAATGGATTCTTAAAGACTTTATTTTATTTATTTGTTCTTTCGTAACTCCAGTTGATTTAGAGGAGTAAATTAATTTGTTTTTATCATGAATATCATAGATTATCCAATCACCTTCTGTTAATCTGTCTATTGAAATTCTTTTTATCATTGAAGATAGTTCAACGGTTTTCATTAAAATAAAAGTATATACAAATATCACAGGAAATGTTGATAACAATATAAATAAGGGAAGAAGATTTTTTTCTTGAACAGCAAATAAGGATAAAATAATTAAAATAAAAGACATTAAAACACCTATTTTTCTTATTGTTAATGTTGATGGAGAGTTATAAATCTCTTTAAATCTTATTTTGAAATGTTTTTTGTTTTTTATTGATAAAAAAACGGTCCAGATTAAACTATAAATGGCACCATATATTATTAAGTTTATAAATATTATAATAATAAAAGGGATATTTTCTATGCTTGGATGAAAATAGTTAAGTAAAAATTTTGGGTAATAATAAAACATTGTTCCAAGACCCATAAGAAGCTTAGCATCTCCACCGCCCCATTGTTTTGTATAATACATTACTAAAGCAATTAAATACATTATTGCAAAACCGATAACAGAAAAAAGAATTATTTTATAATCTTTGTTAACAATGGAGGCAAGTAAGGACAAAGAGAACCCAATTGTTATTAAAGAATAGCTTATCCAATCAGGAACCTCTTTAGTTTTTGTATCATTATAAGAAGCAATTGCTAATAATATTAAAGAAACAACTACAAAGATCACCTCTATCATGATAATAATTGTAATAATTAGGTTTATAAAGGTTTTTATCTAAAATATAGTTTGTATGATAACTATAGTTGGAGCTGGATGTATTGGAAATTATTTGGCATATAATCTAGCTAAAAATGGACAGGAAGTTAGGGTTATAGAAGAACATTTAAAAGTTGGAAAACCAGTACAATGTACAGGATTAACAACTCATTTTTTAGAAGATGTGGTAAAATTAAGGAATGATTTAATTATGAATAAAATGAAAAAGGTAAGAGTGATAGCTCCAAATGGAAAGATAACAGATATACCTTTAAAAAGACCCGAAATTGTTTTGAACAGATGTGAGTTCGATAATTATTTAATGGAGATGGCTGAAAAAGAAGGAGCCAAATTTCTTTTAGGAAGAAAATATATTAATTTTGATGGAAAGAAAGTCCAAGTTAATAATGAATATCTTGATACAAATGCATTAATTGGAGCTGACGGACCAGGATCAATAGTTGCTAGAACTAATAATATTTTAGGTAAAAGGGAGTTTTGGACAGCTTCACAAGCAACAATTAAAGGAAATTGGGAGAAAGATACATTTACAGTGTGGTTTGGAAGCATGGCACCTGGATTTTTTGCTTGGTGTGTTCCTGAAAATGAAGAGATAGCGAGAGTCGGACTAGCTGTAAAGGGAAACGTAACAGGTTACTTTGATACATTGGTTAAAGATAAAGGAAAGATATTGGAAAGACAAGGCGGATTAATACCAATCTATAATAAGAATATTGTAACTGAGAAAAATAATGTGTATCTAGTTGGAGATGCTGCAATGCAAGTAAAAGCAACAACAGGCGGAGGAATAATTCCTGGAATGTTAGCTGCTGAAGAATTAAGCAAAGCAATAATAGATAAGGAAAGTTATGAAAAAAGATGGAAAAAAAGAATAGGAAAAAGTTTAGATATGCATTTAAGATTAAGAAAGATGTTGGATAAATTTAGTGATAAGAATTATGATAAATTAATTGAGATGATGAATAAGGAAAGCTTTAAAAAGATACTAGAGAATGCTGATAGAGAGTTTCCATCAAAATTGATGATGGAGTTATTGGTAAAAGAACCAGGATTGTTGAAATTTGCGGTTAAAGCAATATGATAAGCGATAAAGAAATCTTAAGATTGGCACAAGAAATTTATAGCGAGTTTAGTATTAATTATCTGATTGATGTTAAAATAGAAGTTCTGAATTTAGAAAAATTTTTGAAGATAGCTGAAAAAGTAGATTATATCAAAATAATGGTTGATGGGAAGAAAATAAAAAACATAAAAGATATATCTATTCCAATAATAAGTTTGAGTGGCGAACCTTTTAAAATTGTCATTTGTAAGAATATAGTGAATAAAATTTCTAGAAGATTAGCTAAACAAAAGCAAAAGGATTTTATTAAAGCAATAATGCTACATGAACTTTACCATATATTAAATTATGAAAGCAAAAGGGAGTTAGTTTATAATTATTTATTTTCTGATAAAAATACTTTAGAAAATATGAAGGAAGATTGGAAAGACTTTTATAAATTGTTAGAAGATAATAAAAAGAAAATAAGACTTTAGTTTAGCTCGTCATAGAAAAACATTGGCATTCTTCTATTGTTTCTTGTTGGGTAGCTATCATAGTTTGTGTATCTTGGATAATCTCTTGAATAGCTTCTTGAATCACTGTAGTATGGCCTGTAATACTGGTAGTTGTCATAGTTTCGGTAAACTGGGTAGTCTATTTGAGATTTGAAGTTATGTTCAAACTTTACTTCATTTTGAACAGTTACTCTACCACCATAACCATCAGATCTTGAGAATACTTCTGCGTCATAATATTTTGTTGATCTGCTATAATAATCACTAGCAAGATTACCATATCCATAACCATCATAACTATAAGCATGAACCATATTTATTCCTGTTAAAGTTAAGATTATTGCTAATAATATCGATAAAAGTTTGTTTTTCATTTTTCCTCCAATCACCTTGTTAATCTAAGACTAGAAAAATATTTAAAGCTTTTTAATACAATTTATATTATAGTTAATATAGAAAAGTATATAAATTAGTATATCTTTTAGTATACTTGGTAGTTGATAGGAATGACTGTTGCAAAGATAAATATTAAACCGACTAATCATTATTTGTTAGAACATTCAGATGTAGGCTGGGATTTAGTAATTATGACAATATTGTCACCAACAAAAACACACCCAAATAAACGTTTAGGTAAAGATAGATTTACTTACATTAAGAAATTCAAAAAATATATTATAGAAATCCATACAAAAAACGATAATATTAATAATGTCATCTGGGTGATAAACGCTTTTAGGAATTGGAGGTAAAAATGGTTAAGATATGTCCACAATGTAAGTTTAATTTAAAAAAAGTAAAGTTTGATGTAGGTTATGGTATCGAAGTTGAATCTCTACATTGTAAGAAATGTGGATTTAATATAACTGATAAAAATAAACTTAAAATTGCTATTGGTTCTTTACGTGAACAAATGAGCAAGGAAGTTAAAATAATAAAGATTGGAGCAGGATTGGGAGTTAGATTTCCAAATGAAGTTGCCAAAAATTATAAATTAAAGAAAGGTGAAGAGATAACTTTAAGACCAGAATTGGATGGAATAAAATTAGTTACTAAAACTTAATACAATTTGTAACGTAAAATAGCAGCTATTCCAGTTAATCCATTAAGTTTATCCCCTGCTTCGTTTTCTGACGAGATAATATGAATTTCTCCCTTTGCTTTTTCAACTTGATGCATTATTGAATTAAGTTCATGAAATTTGTCTTCTTGTCTAAATTCTTGGATTAGAGAATCAGTAATTAATAATGTTTTAACAGCCCCGAGATTTGCAGCATCCTTTACTTCTTTTATTCCATAAACAGCTAGATTATCTTTAGATATTTCTTTTAGTAATTCATCTACTAAGTTAATTTCAAAATTAGTCCTATCATTTTTTAATACTGTTTTTATTTCTTCTCTTTTTAGAATTTCATTAATGCCATTTGTTCCAGTAGAATTGCACGTAGCAAGTGTAATTTTTTTAGAGATATCAATAGATTTTTTCTTAACAATTTTATAAAAATCTTCTTTCCAAAAAGCAGGAGAAGCGATAATTATACTATTAATAGAATAACGTTTAACATAATCTTCAAGAATAGTTAATATATCTTGGTAAAAACTAGATTCTTTTTTTTCAACATACCCTTTCTTTTCAACTTCTCCTTTTATTTCTGTTAAAATATCAAAACCATAGTTTTTTAATAATGCGAAAGTTACTTCATCTCTATCCATGGCAATAATCAAAACTTTAGATGAAGGAATTTGGGAAGCTTGTTTTAATCTTTGAATTTGAAAGTTTAACCATTTTTCTTTTTCTATTGTGATTACTGAATTTTCTTCTAAATCAAATGAATGAAAAGATCCTTTTGGGATATCATCAGGAGATTCTATTATTTTTCCAAGAATTCTTAATGAATCGGAATGTTTAGAAAACTCTATTTTTTCCGTTTGAATTTTTAAGAAAACTGTTTTTTTAACGATAGAAGATGAACGATCAACTTCAGATCCTATTTTAATTTTTCTAGTAGTTTTACCGCTAATAATATCATTTTTATCTATTAAATTGGCTAAAAACCACAAATCATCAAGATTTTCTACCTTTATTGTTATAATATTCTTCTTTAAATCCTGCTTTAATATCTTCATAGATTTATAGAAAACCTTATAAATTAATAAAGTTATTTATTAAAAGTGATTTTATGAAGAAAAGAGGAGTAGATGACGTTCAGGGAGTTGTAACATTTTTGGTAATTTTAGCTTTACTTATTGTTTTATATGTCTTGTTATTACCCCCTGCCGAGAGAGAAAGTTTACTTAATCAGACAGATAACGAAGGAACACCTGGAGTTAATGGGAATGGAGTAAAGACTCTTTTGTTGGAAAGTCCAGGAACGGTTTATCCAATAGAAAATGGCGTTTTAAAGCATGATATAAATCCTGTGAATGTTTATGTTAAGATTGAACCAGAAATAACCACGTTGGCAAATTCTTTGTACATTAGCCGGGGTTTATTTGGGGGACAGAACCAGAATCTTGTTTTTAATGTTAATGATTTATCTAATTTAAACAGATTAGTATTAAGTTTTTCAGTTACAGAACCCAGAGGAACTTTGATTATAGAAATAAATGGAAATGTTATATTTAATGAAAAGCTGGTTGTTGCTGGTTCGAGGGTCATTGAACTTCCGATAAGTTTTGTTAATAATAGGAACGAATTAAAATTTTATACAAATAATCCAGGAATATTATTCTGGATGAAAAATCAATATTCGTTAAGTGAAATAAAATTAAAAGAGGAATTTAAAAAAGTTAACAGTAAAGAAACGAGAACATTTACAGTAACTAAATCTGAAAAAAACAATGTTGAGAGAAGCACATTAAGATATTTCTTGTATTGTAATAGCGCAAAAGATGAAGATACAATATTGAAGATAATGTTGAATGAAAATACGATAGGAACAGAGAATGTAAAATGCCAAAGTGGAGAGAGAAACACAGATTTTAATCCAGGATTATTAAATGAGGGAAATAATGAATTAGGATTTACAATTGATAGTGGAGATTATTTAATAAATGAAATTAAAATTTATAATCAATTAAAAACAAAAATGTTTGCTACATATTTCTTTTCAATAGATAGTGATGATTATGATAAAATAAAAGGTGATGAAAAGAATGTTGTTTTAAGAGTAAGCTTAGGCCCAGGCAATGAAGTAAAGAAAGGTACAATCTTCATAAATCAGTTTACAATACATATAAACACTGATGAAAACTTTTATGAGAAAGATATAAGCGATTTAGTGTTAGAGAGTGAAAATTTAATAAAGATCGTTCCTGAAAATGAGTTTGATGTTAACAGTTTAAGAATAGACTTAATATAAAAAGAGGTTGTTTATGGCTAATGGAAGTTCTGTAAAGGGTGTTGCAGATGATAAAAAATCAATGCAAAGATGGAGAGAGGCTACTGCTAGAAGCTTGTCTGAAGGTGCGGGGGCTCTTGGAAAGAATATAAAAGAAATTGGATCAGAATCTGTGAAAGGGGCCAAGTTAACTTATAGGGGTGCACAGAAAGTTGGGCAAACTGTTGAAAGTCATTCTATAAGGGATGCATTATTATGGTTTCCAAGACAGGCTGTAAAAATTCCCAGATTTTTACTTAAATCTATAATATTATTACTCGCTTTGTTTATTGGATTGTATATAGCTTATTTGATTATATTTTCAATAGTTAATATTGTAAGGGCTGGAACTGGAGACGCATTTTTGGAGAGGGGAGCACAGTTATTGGATAATTTACCAGGACCACTAGCGAAGTTAGGATTATCTACATTTTACAGAAGTGCTAAAGTTGGATTTTCAGATGTATTGAATCCTAGTATATCTTCCTCTAAGGATTCCGATATCAATCGATATGTTGAGATAAAAGAGGTTGAAAAAGATCAAATAAGATATATGCCTGATGAGAGTATAGGAGTTATAGTTAACGCTGTTGCTTATAATCTTGCTAGACCATCAAGAGCAACATTAAATTGCAGGATGGAAGATTATAAAGGACCAGTAAAGGTTTCAAATAATCTGATTGAAGATGGGGAGTATATTGAAATACCATCTGATGAAGAATTTCGATTTAGTTTACAATGTATATTTGTAGATGGAATTAAAGCAGGATCTTTCGGTAATGAAGAAATTAAAACGGTAAGTGGAAAAGCTGGATTAAGGTATATAAGTGATTCTGAAACTATATGGGAACCTTTATTTGTTATTGAAAATAATAGAGATGAGATTAATGATTTAAGTGGACCTGATATTGTTAAGGGATTGGATGGAAAAGTTACAACAAAAAGCTTATTGCAATATAATTCAGCGATAAAATTGACATTTGCACACTTTGTAAGCATGCCATTTACTGAACGAAGAAATTATCGAATAAAATTAGTGTTTGAAGAAAGCGATCCATTTACAGGAAATTTAAATAAGATAAATACAGGAACCTTAGAAGTGCCAGGATTTGTTCAATTGGAAGATAAGGATCCTAAATTATGTGATCTTACTTTTGATCATGATAGTAATGAAAGAGAAGGATATAAAGTTTACAGATTAACAGAGGCCTTTAAAGAATTGCATAATAGAGAATGTACGCCTGGTTTATCTGGAATAGTTTTGGGATATGATGATTGTATTGAAAATTTTAAAAGAAAAATAGAAGCCACGTGTTATTTTAGATTTAATCTAAATGAAGAAGAATTTCAACACATAACTAAGAGGCAGTTTATTGCAAAAGCAGATTATGAATATGAAGTAAATAAAGGATTTATAGCTGATGTAATTCCACAAAAAATAGAGAAAGGAGATGTTTGTAAAGAATTTACTGAACAGGAATGTGCTACCAAGATAACATGTAAATGGATAGATGGGGGATGTAAAAGTGTCGCAGTTTAAATTTTTAATGTTAATGATTATCTTGTTATTTGTTACATCTTGTAGCATTGTTACTAGACCAAATCCAGATTTATATAATAGTAGAGTTTTAAATACAAAAATAACTCCAGGTGCAGAATTTCAATTATTAATGAGCCCATCACCTGAAGATATTCTAAAAATTTCCTCACAGGAACTTAATTTCAAGATAATAGTAAATAACTTGGTGGGTAAAAACTTAGAAGGAAAATATAAAATATGGACATTTCCCGCAGGGGATAAATATGGGGGAGTAGAGCAAAAATACGGAGAAGGAACATTTGATGTAGTAGGATTAAGTGGAGATAAAAAAACAAGCAGCGAAACACTATCTAATTCCAATACAGAAAATGTAAATTTTTTTGATACTAGCTTATTGGTATTTGGTGAATTAAGATATGAAAAAGAAGGAAGTATACAATCTGATAATATTTGTTTAATAAAAGATTTAAGTGATGATATAAATCAAATCTGCAAAGATGTAAAAGGAAAAATAAATAATCCGGTTACAATAATATCAAACGGTGCGGGATATAGTACTAATGCAAAATTTGTAGAAGAGATAGCAGAAGATATGGAAGCAAAAACCGCGATAAACAATTTTAAGATTAAATTTAATGATGAAGATTCAAATAAGGAAGTGGATTCAGTTGTTATTGAATTTATTATAAATGAAGGTGATTGTGATATAATCCCACCAGAAGACACAAGTGTATTTACAGATAGCTTAG
Organism: Candidatus Nanoarchaeia archaeon; assembly: GCA_035288965.1. GTDB lineage: Archaea > Nanobdellota > Nanobdellia > SCGC-AAA011-G17 > JAGVZF01 > DATDYQ01. The sequence goes on along the minus strand of DATDYQ010000060.1, from coordinate 12,515 downwards.
AAGGAAAAAAACTGGATAAATTTTTCCCAAATATTCAAATAACATTTAGGAATAATGAGTTCACAATTGATGGAGAAAAAGATTGCAGTTTGGATGAAGATAAATCAAATAAAAACCAAAAAGCTATTAAATGCGTAGTTCCTAATAAATCTAACCCTAACAAGTTTGATATACAAACAGATGACCCAAATGAAAAGATTAATATACAGTATGATTATGGATGTAAGATAAATTTGAAGTCAAGTAGTATTGCATTCAAAGAATAAAAAAGGAGGATGAAAATGCATAAAAAAATCTTATTAGTTCTACTCACAATTTCTTTGTTAGTTATTTTCGGATGTAAACAACAACAGGAAGGCAGCGGACCTTTTATTGGGGGAATAAAAGGTATAGATGCAGGGTTTAGTCCAAATGCACCACCAAGCCAGTTTAATGAGGATCAAGAAGTTCCAGTTAAAATAACTTTAGTAAATAACGGGGAATTTAACGTTGATTCGGGATTAGTTGAAGTTCAATTATTCGGAGTTAATAGACCTATATTTGGATTGAATGATCAATACAAACCAACAGAGGGAGTTTTATATGGTGTTGATCAATTTAATACACAAGGGGGAGAGCAACAAGTGGATTTTGGCGTTATGAAATATACACAAAAAATAAGTAATGAAGAAGATTTTAATTTAAAAGCCAAAGTATGTTATCCTTATACTACATATGCTCAAATTAAAGCGTGTGTAAGTTCTGTTTCTATAGAAGAAGGAAAAGGAGACCAAGTTTGTACAATTGAAGGAGAGAAGGTTGTTAAAGGAAGTGTTTCCTCAGGACCAATACAGGTAACTAGTTTTAAGCAAGAATTTAGAGGGGCTGATATAGTTTTATTTAATATGAATATTGAAAATAAAGGAATAGGAAAAGTGTATAAAGAAGATTCAATATGCAGTGATTTAGATGATGCTATAAAAAGAGCTGATAGTGAAAATATAATTCACGTTAAAATTATTCCAGAAGATGTGAAATGCAGATTTTTGGGTGCAACATCAAGTGAAGGGGATATTAGACTAGATAATGGAATAAAATTATTAACATGCCAACAAGCTGTACAAGGAACAGGAAGTAATTTTGAAGAAAAGGTTGCTATAGAGTTAAGTTACAGATATATAGATTCGGCAAGCAAAAGCTTTAAAATCTTTCAGACTAATGTTTAATTAATGAATTTAATAGCTGATTTTCATATACATAGCAAGTATGCTCGAGCCTGTAGTAAAGATATAACTTTCGAGAATCTTGAAAAATGGGCAAGAATAAAGGGATTAAATGTTATTGGAACAGGGGATTTTCAACATCCTAAGTGGATTTTAGATATTAAAGAGAAATTAAAAGAGGATGAAAATGGAATTCTTTGGAGTAAAACGAATTTTCCTTTTGTTTTGCAAACTGAAATTTCTTTGATGTATACACAGGATGGAAAGGGAAGAAGAGTTCATTTTGTTATATTGGCGCCAAATTTGGAAGTTGCTGATCAAATTATCGAAGCTTTAGGTAAAAAAGGAAGAATGGATTATGATGGAAGACCAATATTTGGATTTTCGGCTATTGAATTAGTTGAGATGATGATGGGGATTAATAAAGATATTGAGATAATTCCTGCACATGCATGGACGCCTTGGTTTGGTATTCTTGGAAGTAAGTCTGGATTTAATTCCATTGAAGAATGTTTTAAAGAAAAAAGTAAGTTTATTCATGCAATTGAAACAGGAATGTCAAGTGATCCTGAAATGAACTGGAGAGTTTCTTCCTTAGATAAATATTCTTTAGTTAGTTTTGCAGATATACACAGTTTTTGGCCTTGGCGTTTAGGAAGAGAAGCTACAATATTTGATTGTGAATTAAAATTTAAAGAGATAATAAACGCGATTAGAAATAAAAAATTGGAAACAATAGAGACATATCCTGAATATGGAAAATATCATTTTGATGGACATAGAAATTGTGGAGTTTCTTTTGATCCGAAAGATGCGAATAAAATAAACAAAATATGTCCAAAATGTAAAAAATTATTAACAATAGGGGTTCAAAATAGGGTGGATGAACTGGCAGATAGAGAAGAAGGATATATGCCTGAAGATGCTAAACCCTTTACAAAATTAATTCCACTAACAGAATTGATAGCTATAGTGTATGATATTAAACAGTTAAGCTCAAAGAACGTTTGGGCAATTTATAATAAAATGATAGATAATTTTAATTCAGAATTCAACATTTTGCTAAATGTTCCTTATAATAATCTAATAAAAGTTGTTGATGAAAGACTAGCTAATGTTATAATTAAAAATAAAGAAGGTAAACTAAAAATAGAACCAGGATATGATGGAGTTTATGGCAAAGTATTATTGAATGATAATGAAAGAATAGTAAAGCAAAAAAGCTTATCTGAATTTTAACCTATATAACTAATATCTCCTTCTTCAGAAGATTTTTTTCTTATTCTTGATTTTTGTATTATCTTTGTTAAATTATCTGCTTTTTTTATCTCTGTTTCAAAATTTTTAACCTCTTTGTTTAATGATTTTAAATCCAGTTTTAAATTTAATTTTTCATCTAAAACTTTTAATATTTCATGTGATCCTGCAATTCCAAGAAATGTTGGATGACCAAATGTTTCTGCCAATAAAGTAATTGCCGGGATATTTCTTTGTTGGGCTAAGCCCAAAAGCAATCCAGAAACACCAATAATTGGACCAACAACTCCATGAATATTTTTATCTGTAGATTTTGAAGTATATTTTCTTATTAAATTTTTATCATTCCCTGAGATGAAAACCTTAGGTTCTTTTGGAATCTGTTGCAAGCCAATCCCACCAAGAGTTATAATTTCTTTAACTTTATGTTCTTGTGCTATATCCAAAACTAAATCACAGAATTCATAACAAGATTGTTCGTCTAATGGCTGGATATCTCCACCTATCAATAATATTGTTTTTTCCTTTAGTTTTTTTTGATAGAATCTTATCATTGGAAGTTCTATCATATTGTTTTCTTCTACAAATACACAATGTGGAAAGGAATGAGAGTAAATTTCCAAAACTTTTTCGGCTTTTAAATTATCTACCATGAAATCTAGAGCTATTTTTCCAACATTGCCCATTCCAGGAAGACCTTCAATTATTGTAAGATTTTTATTATCTATTTTTTTAATTTTTTTAATGTTCCATTTCATTTTTGTAAATCCTTCTATATTTTCCATATCTATCTTCTATACTGAATTTAGCCGGCATATTTGAAAATGTTTCTGAAGAACATTTTGGACAAGTTTTGTTTAATGTATAAACATTGCATTTTTGACAATGTAAGATTTCTTTACTCATTTCTTTTCATCTCGATTAAAAGTTGATAAACAATTTTTTTGTTTTGTTAATGATAAGAATTTTTCTTTTATTTCCAGCATTTCTTTTTCAGCGGTTTTATAATCAGTAGAAGTTAATATTAACTTGTATCGCGGAGCTCCAATATAAGTAATTTCTGTATTATCCTTTTTTATTTTGAGTAAAATCTCTTTGATTATTTCAATCCCATTTCCATCATTAGATTGTATTGTTATTGTGGATGATATCTTAACTTCTGGTGGTTTAATCTTATCATTTATGATTTCTATAAAAATATCTTCTGTTTTTTTAGGCAATTTAAGATCCTTAATTTCGGTATTTTCTAAAGCAATTGATTGAAATCCAATGTTTAATGATCCATATTCCTGAACTATTTTTTCTCCCACTTCTTTATATAATTCCTGAACTGATTTGTTTAGCTTTTTAGCTACAGTTTCCAATAATTTTTCTGCTTTTAATTCTTGTTTTATTTCATTTGATTTTTCTATTCTTTCAGAATTATTAACTCGTCTTAATGATAAATCAATATGATTTTTATCTTCATGAACCTTTAGAATTTTACATACAATTTTTTTACCTTCTTTTACGAAATCACGTATATTTCTTATTCTTCCGGGAGAAATTTCTGAGATGTGGATCATACCTTCTTTATTTTCATAATCATCTAAAGAAACGAAAACAGAATGAAATAATATTTTTTTTACTGTACAAAGTACAATATCACCAGCTTCAGGATTACCTTGTTTTTTATATAACATTTTATTCTAAAACTTCTAATATCCTAGCTTTAATCTTACTCTTACCACCAGTAGGTTCAGCAAGAATTTTCTCACAAACAAGACATTTTATAATTGTAGCAGTCTTACCAAAAATGATTTGTTCATTTTTACATTTTGGACATCTAATCTTAATAAACTTTGAATTTGGTTCTTTGATCATTTTATCTCCTGTTTCTTTGCTCTAATTCCTTGTCTTTGAATGTGTGTTTTTTTACAAACATCACAAGTGAACTTTAGATTTGTCTTTTTTGAAACCTTTGCGCCAACTCTTTTCCATTTTGATATTGCTGGTTTTGAACCCCATTTTCCTTTATTTCCGTAACCTTGTCCACGTCCTCTTTTTCTTGCTCTTTGAATTGAACCCCACTTTAAACTGCTTCTTTCTTTACCTTTAACTGTAGCAACTTTATGGATAGTATGTTTTTTGCAAAACGGGCAATATTTTCGTTTTTGTTTTGGAATGTTCATTTTTGTTGTATTATTTCAGCCCTATTATTTTTTATTAAAACATCAGCTACTCTTTGGGGCAGAGATGCTATATCCTGTTCATCAAAAGGACCGTAAATTTCAAGATCATCACCGATGAATTTCGGGATAGGACTTGTTATCCTTAATAATGTAATGTTTCCAGGCTCCGGAGTTGTTTTTAAATCTTTTGGTTTAGAATTTTGTATTAAGGGAAGTTTTCCTTCTATTAAATTATGTAAGATTCCTTGTCTGTAATCGTTAAGCAAATTGATTAAGTTATTGTAAAGTTCCAGTTCTTCAGGGAGCATTGATTCAGGAGATTTATCTGGATTTGTTCTTGAAAAAATTATTGCTAATTGTATTATTTTCGATTCCCTTTTTTCATATAATTCTTTAACAAGCTTTTTTATATTTTCAATTTGTTTTTTAGTTTTTTCTATTTCTATTTTTGCAAAAACACTATCTGATTTTTGTTCTTGTGAGTTGAGAATAGATGACTTTTCTTCAATGTATTTTGTAACATCTTTGAAGAATGTTTTATTTAAATCTTGGAGTTCTTGTCTTGTCTTTTCCCTTCTTAGAATTTCATATAATGTATCATATGTTATTATTACTTCAGTTTCCATGATATTAAAATGTTGAAAGAATTTTTAAAACTTTGTATAAATCTATTGTAAAGTAGTTATCACTAGTTGATTATAGTGAATAGCAAGGTTTATATAGATAGTTTCATTAATATGGTATGGTGAAAAATATGAAATCTTTAAGAAGAATCGGAAAATTATTTTCAATGGGTGCTGCAGGAGTTGCTACACTATTTGCTTTAAATGGTGATATAAAAGATAAAAGAGGTTTAGAAAATATTCTTGGAACTAATGCTGAAGCTACAACTGTTACTGTTGATAAAGGAGTTTCAAATCCACCAACAACATATCCTGGATTAAACGCAGCCCTTAATGCAACAGCTGATGGAGATACAATATTTGTAAAATATGCACATCAAGCTGGAGATGAAACAATAGCAGATGCTTATTGTGAAGAAGTAATTATGAATGAGACTACTGGAAAAAGAGTTTGGAGGGGAGAAACTGGAAGATATTTATTCCCTGTTGTATGTCCTGCCCCTGGAACATTTAATCAATTTATTTTCAAAGGAACAAATGTAGATATGGACGTACAGTTTTTTACATTTTATGGATTGGAAAGAGTTAATGATAGATATCTTTCTGGCGGTTTAGTTGCTGTAGACACAAATCCCCTCCTAGATTATACTTCAAATATACGTGAAAATATTTTATTAGGATTTTTAGGTAGCGCGATTTACAATAAAAAATATGTATTTGGAATAGAAAGAAACTCTATTCTGTCCATTGGTGGTCCAAATTATGCAATTACAATTGATAATGGAAGCATTGTTTCAGGCTCAGTTATCAGTAAAAATACACTTTATCCTAATAGAAGGGCTGATCTAAGTTTAGTTCCATTATCGGGAAAGATAGGAAGAATACAGAGACTTCCATTGGCTTTCGATACTAACCTTTCTGGTGGGATGGCAATAGATGATACAACTGTAATTGTAAGAGATAACATAATACAAAATACAGTTTCAGGAAAGATTACAGGGGCAATGTTACCTATGGATGTAGCACCGATGGTGAATATTAGCGCTCCAGATTCAATGTTGATCTCAAGAAATTATTGGCATAAGGGAAGCGTTTTAACACCAACACAAGTTAACGCAGACCCTTCTGTCTTAGCAGGACCGCATTATCCAGTAAGTGCAACATTGGTAAATACTGTACCAGATAACCATGGACTTAATTCAAGCGGAAATTTTTTATTGGATAATGGAATGGCCGTCGCCGCAGACACTACGCAGGCCATAGTTGGAATTCCAGAAAGACCAAGATTAGAAAGCAGATTACAATTGTCTAATCCTTATCCAAACCCAAGTGATGATGCATCTAGATTCAGAGGATACAGAAGTGCTATGAATATAAATGTCAGGAAAGATGGATTATATACTATGGAAGTTTATGATGTAGCAGGAAATAGGGTACATAGTGAAAAAATTTATCTTAAACAAGGGACAGATTTAGTCGGATGGAATGGAAAAAATTTTGATGGAAATAATGTTACTAAAGGAGTATATTTTATTAAAATTGAAGGTCAAGGCGATAAAGATAGTAAGAAAGTTGTATTAAAGTAATTATATGTATAAATTTAAAGAATTAAACAGTGATTTTATTGTAGAAGAAGTTATTGATCTAAAGATAGATGAAAAAGGAAGATATTCTTATTTTTTATTAAAGAAGGAAAATAGAAATACATTGGAAGTTATAAATAGAATAATTAAAGTTACCAATATTAATAAAAGAGATATTGGATATGCTGGATTAAAAGATAGAAATGCAATAACCAAACAATTTATTTCTACTAGGAATATTAATAATGATCAACTTTTGAATTTGAAAATTGATGGAGTAAGTTTAACTTATGTTGGAAAGGGAAATTTACCAATTACATTAGGAAGTTTAAAAGGAAATAAGTTTAAAATTATTGTTAGAGACTTAGATAAAAAAGGAAAGAAAACAAACTTTTTAGAAAATTATTTTGATGATCAAAGATTTAGTATAGATAATGCAAGACTGGGAAAAGATATTGTTTTAGGAAAAAGAGTTGAAGAAAAAGAAGAGAAATTAAGATTATATCTTAATAGTTATCGAGCATTTCTCTTTAATAAAGTTTTAGCGGAATATTTAAGCAAGATTAAAGATGTTAAAAAAATAAATTATAGTTTAGGAAAGTTTACTTTTACTAAAAAGAAATTTGTTAACTTTAAGATTCCTTTGATTGCTTTTGATACAGAATTGAAAGGAGATATTGGAAAGATTTATGAAAAAATATTAAAAGAAGAAGGATTGGAGATAAAGAATTTTTTAACTAGAAGCTATCCCAATTTAGTAGAAAAAACAGTTTATAGAGATGCTTTAGTTGAAGTTAAGGGGCTAAAGATTAGATATTTGAAAGATGAAATATTTAAAGTAAAATTAAAGGCAGACGTTGAGTTTTTTTTAACAAAAGGCAGTTATGGGACGTTATTGATTAAGAAAATATTTAATTAATACATACAATGTGTGTAGTATTTAAATTAAATTATCAAAATTAATAGAATGTATACATAATTTGTGTGTAATGATATATTAATTTAGCTATAGAAATATATATAAATACATACAATGTATTAATTTTGAGGGATTTAGAAGCACTAAAACTTAGATTAAGGTAATTTAATTGAAAAAAGAGGATGACGCTGGACAAAAAATAGATAGCGAAATAGATAGTAATGTGTTAATTCCTTCTAATATTTTTAAAGATCGTAATTTAGCAGTATTAGAAAGTTTAGTTGAATATCTAAAAGATGTTAGAGGATTTAATTTTCATGAAATTGGAAGGTTATTGAACAGAGATGAAAGAAATATTTGGACGGTTTATTCAAGATCTAAGAAAAAGAGGAAGAATGAAAAGAAGTGAAAAAATAAATAGCAAATTAGTAGTGTATATTGTATTTAGTTTACTCTTCTTAGCCATATTTTTATTACCAAGATTTACGGGATATGTTGTAAATGAAACTTTAAGTGAGAATAATATTACCGTAAATATTAATGAAACACAATTACAAAATGGGACAGTAATTAATAACTTGACAATAAATGGAACTATTATCGAGATAAATGAGAGTAATTTAACTATTGAAAACAATATAACTGAGATAATAAATCCAAAAAATATAACTAATTTTACTAAAACAGAAAATGATGAACAAGTTTATGCTGAAGTTGGAAAGCCCGTAAAATGGGTAAGACATGTTGAATTTGAAAATGAAAGAGAAAATCCGGAAATTGATATCCCAGGTTATGCAAAAAATATAAAGGTAATAAAGATAGATAAAGAAAATGAATTAAAGATAGTAGATATTTCTATAGATGGGGTAAAGCAAAATGATATTACAGGAAATATTATCTTAAATGTTGAAAAAGTAGATTTATTTAAATTATTAAAGGAATTATTTAGTTTTACAGGCTATGCACCTATTGATAAAAAAGTTACAAAAAAAGTAAGGATAGAAGATAAGGTAAAAAAGATAGACATACATTATGAAACTCCAGGACCTGTTTTAAAAGAGGAAGTTATTGATAAACTTAGTAAAAGAGTAATAATAAGCTCTGAATTTGAATATAAAAATGTAGTTAGTTCTGCTAAATTTCAAGAAACTGCAAAGGAAGGAATTAAACTTTATTGGATAAATAATGGAAGTAAGGAATTATTTAATGATGTTAAATACCTAGATGAGAATGGCAATGGGTTAATCGATAAAATAAAATGGATAATTCCGCATTTAAGTGATCAAGAATTTATTATTGAGCTTACAATATTAAATGTGCAAAGTTATCCTGTTGTTGGGGGAAATTGGAATGTATTTATTAATACAAGTGGGACAGCTAATTTAACTGTAACTGCATTTAATGGAACAACATATGCTGAAATTCCTGATAATGAAAGTACAACAAATGATTTAGAATTCATAGAATTAAAATGCGGAGATAATCTATTGAATCCAGAAAAGAATTTTGTTGGAAATAATTTAATTAGTTTATCTTATTTGAATTATAGTTGTAATAAAATAGGAGAGTTTAGAGTTAAGGTATTAACTACAGGGAAACATAACCAAGAATTTAAATTTAGAGATTTAAAAAAGTTAGCTTTTAATGATGCTCAAGCAACAGCAACAATGGCTATAATCTGGATTACACCAACAACCAATGCTAACATTGTAACCAATACATTCAATACGTTTTCTGTAAATGTTTCTTGTTCTGGAACAGGGACTTGTGGTGATATTAATGTTACATTAGATCCATTCAATACAGAGAATAATTATGAAACACCTGATGATATGCCTAAGATTATTAATTCTTTTTTACAACCTACGAAAGTTGTTCCAGGAGATGTTATGCTTATTACTTCAGAGGTAAAAGATAATTATGGAATTGAAGAAGTTTATGTAGAGATGCCTTATGATAATAGTATTGATATTATCAAATTAAAATTAGTAAGTGGGACAATTTATAATGGAATCTGGGAAAATAATTGGACTGTTCATGATACAAAAGTAAAAGAATATACATCTACATTTACTGCTACAAATATATTAGGAAAAAAATCTTCTTCTACTGTTATATGGAGCGACCCAGCAGGAAATACGTGCACCACTCCAACAGGTTGTGCTTGCGGCAGTAATTGTAATGGGAGATGTTCTTCACCGAACGGACCTGAACCTGTTGGCGATAATGTAATTGATAGTTGTACTGATGGGACTAATACTTGTGGATCATATATGTGGGTTCAAGATATTTATGTGGGTAATTTAAATAGATCAGATCAGTTTTTTGTAGGAGATACTATAAATGTTACAATGGACACACTATGTTATAGTTCAGGCACAGAGATTTCTATGGCTTATAACAATGGTTCTGGATGGATTTCTAAATTTTATGGGAACTGTCCTCTCGGAGGGAATTATAATTTCTCCCAGGTTATGGTGTTAAATAATGTTGCAGGCATACATACCGTAAGAGCACAAGAATCTTGGACTATGGATAATACTGAAGCTGAAAAGGTTTGTGATTCTGCCGACATTTATCATGATGCAGATGATGTTAATCTTACTGTTGTATCTACTATTAAAGGAGTGATATCTACAACAGCTGGAGCAACTCCCTTTTACACAACAAACCAAAATCCAAGTAACTCTTGTACTAATTTGGAGGTAGGCAAAAGTTGTGTTGTAACATGGTCTGTTAATGCAACTGGAGTTGTGAGTTCTAACTGGACTTTTTTTGCTTATGCAAATTCTACTAATGATACAACTATATCTAATATAACCAATACATTTAATATTACAATTGCTTCTGCTCCACCATTATTACCTGCTAATTGGACAAGTGATAATTGTGGGGTTGATCCAGATTCTACTGATAAAGTTATATTTAGAAGATGTGGGGTTAGTGAATCTAATGGATTTTATACAATTGAAAGTGAGATATGGACAGATAACAAGACTACAATCGGAGGGGTATCTGAAGTTTCTATAGATATTTATGGGATCAATGGAGGTATTCCAGATTCATCAATAAATTTTACAAGCTCAATTTATAACAATGGCGAAGATACTAACAATGATTGTTGTAATGCTGTAGATAATGGAGTAAATGAAGATTGCAGTAGTGATGGAAGTACCCTTTGCGGACTAGGTGGCGGAAATACAAGATGCAATTCTGCGAATGAAACAATTAATCAAACATTCTGTGTTAATGCTGCAACAAATCCGAGCGAATACGAATTTGTTAAGTTTAATGTAACCATTCCAATTAGCTATGATCCTGATTGCTTAAATTTCACACTAACAAACTGCAATGATTATCTTGGGGGAACAGGATTTGCAGGATGTTATAACAATTCCGGATCAACAATGAATATTTCAGAAAACTTTACTTTAACATTAGGAGGAAATGGTTGTCAAGCAGATAATATTCCAGGAGTAACTCCCTTATATCCTAGAGATAATCAATTTTTTAACACAAATAATTTAAATGTTGAATTATTATGTAACATATCAGAAGATTCTGGATTAACAAATGTTACACTTTATACAAATATTTCCCATGCATTTGGACTAGATGAAACTGAAATTCCATTTGGGAAAAATTTATTATTATTTAATACTGATTTTACTAATGATACTGCTTCTTATGGGGGAGGAAATGAGATTGGCAGAGATGAAGGGTGGGAATGTACTCCCTCAAGAGGAACATGTGTTTGGAATGAAAGTACAAGATCGGGAAGTCAAGGAAGCGATAGATTGAGCAGTACAGCAGGGTTACAACACTGGTTAACAAGAGGGATTGATATTGGATTAACTAAAAGTGCTGCTGGCGGAGCTGGACAACAAGGTTCTTTATTATCTGGTGGGAAGAGGTATACAATAAGTGGATGGATTACAACTAATTTTACAGCAGCAGGATCTGCCAGATTATATGTCAATTCAATAGGTTCAACAAATTATTATGGAAATGTATCTGCCAATTCTTCATGGACTTATATTAATGGAACATTTACAGTAACTTCTTTAGCTGCAGGAACATTTCCAGAAGCAGGTGGAACATTATATGGACAGGGGGGATATGCATTCTTTGATGAAATACAAATTGAAATGGGAGATCAGAATACAACATACTATCCAGATAGAGTTCCCTTTGTTGAATATGAAGAAAGCAGAGACGCTTGTGATATAACTAGAGAGTGTTATCCTCCTGTAAGTATAGATATAATAAATAATAGCGTATGGGCAAATGATCTTTCTGGTGGTTCTTCCAGTGTTGCAGGACAATGGGATTATGTTGTGTCAGCTAGTAATAATTATGATGATGATTATTGGTCATGCAATGGTGGAAATGATAATTGTTGGGTTAATATAACTTTAAGAAATATTCCTTATAATGGGGTTTATAAATTTTGGTCATGGATAAGAGAGCAGGGAAATCATAATAATTCTTTTTTTAGCACAGATAATTTAACATGGTATAGATGGGAACATCAATTTAATGCAGACCATAATACAGTTCATTTTGCGACTCCTGGAAATGTTACTGTTACAAATCATCAATTAACATTTTATTTGTACCATCCATCAAATACAAGCATTACAGCAGGTCTTAATGTTACACAGATAGATAGATTTAGATTAGTGCCAGTTGTATTACAAGAATATAAAGCAAACTTTAGTAAGACAAACTTACAAGAAGGAACTTATATATGGAATTGC
>DATDYQ010000059.1:0-7393 GCA_035288965.1 Candidatus Nanoarchaeia archaeon | reverse complement strand
TTTCTGGATGATCTAAAACCAAGAAAAGCTATGCTTTTCTGGTCCAGAAAATCTAAAGAAAAATCGTCAAGATTTTCTAGGATCTAAAACCCTAAAGTTACTACCACATTCTAAAGAATGTGGTTTTAGATTTATGGACATGAGTAAATTATAAATCTTTTACAACTAATGGAATATTTTTCAAGTGGAATATGGTGTTAAAGAATATTGTAGACCAAATCCCTAATAGAAAGTAATAAAAACTATAACTTTTATTTTGTGCAAGTTCTCTTTTAATATTGTGCAAGTTTCTGTTAGTTTGTCTCATTGTGCAAAGCTCAGATTTCCAAAACACTTAAAAACTCTTTATTTCTTGATTTTGTGTAGACTAGGCCGGCACGTTAGCTCTGTGCCATTTGCTCGCGAGCTTTAAGCAGGCTGCAAGGAGACGAGTGACTCAAAGTTCATTGAGTCTCTATTCGGACGTTGACGTTTTGTCCTGTTCGATCGTGCTCCTGCAAACCGGGTCAGATCTTGATCGAAGCAGCCCTAACCAGGAAACATGGTGCTTACAGGGTAGCAAAGCTGAGAAAGATTAGAGGAAACTGATGAGTTTTGATAAGCAGATCTCTGAGTCTACGCTGATTTTATTTGAGGTGTTGGCACTTCAGAGCCTAATTCTGAAATTGAAAATGAAACATGGGATATATAGTGATGATAAACAAGAAGTAAAGAGAACTCTTCTTAAAGGAATGTGTAAAATTGCCAGCAGTATATCTGAATACAAAGTATATGGGGATGCAATGACTAGTATTACGGTTCAAGGCCAATGCCCAGTACCATTCATGCCTGGTGTTGGGGATAAATTAATATTCGCTGCAATTATTGAGATGGTCATTGACCAGATAATGTCTGAAGACAGGTCAATAACAAATGAAGATATTACGGCTGCAGGAATAATGGAAAAATATTATTATCCATACTATTCATGTGAAGACCGGGAATATCGGCTGCCTGGAACTAACTTACATGAAAATTTTTTTAAATGGATTGACTCTGACAAAAACAGAGATAAATAATATATTTAAGGATTATTACAATAAGCTATTTGATTAACTTTATTAATATAATATTTCTAGTATATATTATGAATAAAAAAGGAGTTAGTGATGTAATTACAACTGTTCTGCTTGTTTTAATTGTACTAGCTGCTGTTGGAATTGTATGGCTGGTTGTTTCAAGTTTTCTTAATAACAGTACAGAACAGATTGATTTAGGAGCTGGATTTTCACAATTAGATATTGTAGATAATTCTATAAAATATCTCTCAAGTGATGTTCTTCAGATTAAAGTAAAAAGAGATTCAAATCCTGGTAATATTACTGGGTTGAGAATAATTATTGAAAGTGAACAAGGAAATGTACAGAGTTATGATATAGAAACTCCAGTAAAAGAATTAGAAACTAAAACAATTGATGTTTCATTGCAAGGAAAAATAACAAACATAAGCAAAGTTTCAATTGCTCCAAGAACTCCTGTAAAAAATAAAATTAAAACTGGAAATACTGCAGATGAAAAAGAATTAAGCGGACACGTTGTTAGTGATGAAAGATTGGTTTTGTATATGCCCCTTAATAAAGATGCCAATGATAAATCCGGAAATGGAAATAATGGTGCTATATCTGGTGCAGTCCAAACTAATGGAAAATTTGAACAGGCTTATTATTTTGATGGAGTTAATGATTTTATCAGCATAGATAGTATTAACCCTATGGATAATTCTAATTTTAGCTTATTTTTTTGGTTTAATTCAAAAGAAGTTAGAAGTGGAACATTTTTTGGGGCAATAGGGGTTGGATATGGAGCTAACCTAGGTCATGATTGGGGGATTAATACCATATCAAACCAATGGAGAGTTAATTTTAGAGATTCAACAAAATCAAGTGAAGTTAATTTAGGACTAACAAACGATAATTCGTGGCATTTTTATGGAGTTTCTTTCAAAGATGGTAATGTATCATTATATAAAGATGGTTATTTAGCAGGATCAACTATAACAAGTGTGAAAAAATTATCTATGGGATCCAATAAAATAAATGTTGGTACAAGGATATCTGATTATTTTATAAATGGTGAATTTGATGAAGTCAGAATTTATAATAGAACTTTAAGTGCACAAGAGATTTATTATTTGTATAAATATAACTAGCAGTCAAACCAAATTTTTATTAATTGAATCTTTTGGAAGGGTTCCCAAACCAAATCTTTATTAATTGATATTTCATTTATTAGCTATGATGAAAAAGGGGCAATTTTATCTTATTGCTGCAATTATAATAATTGTTGTGCTTTTTGGTTTAACTGGAGTAACCAATTACCTTATTAAAAAACCTGATTTAGTTAGATATTATGATATTTCCAGGCAATTAAACCTAGAAAGTGAATCTGTTGTAAATTATGGAATTGCAAACAATGCTGAAATTGACACTTTGTTGCAACAATTTACAGAAAATTATGGCCAGTATCTGGGTGAAGGAGAACAGGCAAATCTTTATTTTATTTATGGAGATGAAAGCAGTGTTACTGTTTATTCTTATCAAGTTGAAGACCAAGGAGGAATTAATTTAATAATTGGGGGGAGTAATCCTATAGTCTATACATTTCCTGGGGGACAAGTAACAACTCAACCAATACCTATTGGAGAAGATGGAAATGTAATAGTTCAGATTGGAAATGATAAATATCCTTTTAATATAAAATCCGGGCAGAATTTCTTTTTCATAATAAAAAAGCCTTTGTAAATGAACCTTTAAAAAAGGTTCCAAAAACTAAAAAAATAAAATGAGAAAAATAGAAAATAAAAATAAGAGAGCTGTAAGTCCTATGATAGCATATGTCTTGTTAATTGTGATAGGAATAAGTGTTGCATTTTTAGTATATCAATGGTTAAAATTACAAATACCTGCCCAGTCTGAAAAATGCTCGGAAGATGTAAGAATAATAATAAAAAGTTATGAATGTAACCAAGCAAATAAAAAAATAAGTTTAATATTCCAAAATAAAGGCCTTTTTAATATAGACGGGGTTTATGTAAGATATTCTGATAAATCTGATGGAGTGCCTGCCAAAGGATTGAAACCTTCTGGAAACTCAAATTCTTTAACTAATCCAGAAAGGGGATTTTTATATTTTGGAGTTGGAATACCCAATCCTTTGCCTCCAGATAAAACATATAATCAGACTTTTGACTATGGAGCTCTAGGTATTATAAAAAAAGTTCAAGTGCAACCATTTGTATTATCTGATGAAAATAAAATAATACTATGCAGTGATGGTACTATCACTGATAAAGTTGAGTGTTAACTAAATATAGGTTAAAATGGGTAGTAAAGTAAAGGGTTATCGATGTAAGAAATGTGGTAGGCAAGTTAATGTAGATTATAAAAAAATTAAAGATAGAATTAATCCAAAATGTCCTGCATGTTTTGAACCTATTGATATGAGTTGGATTACAAAGAAAGCAGTTGTTCAAAAGCTTTAAGACTTATTTTACAAGAACCACTTATTTTACAAAGCTATGACAACCAAAGAATTTAAATAATAAAATTAACATTATTTGATATGCATAAGGGTAAAAGAGGAATATCACCGGTTATTGCAACTGTTCTTTTAATAGCAATTGTTGTTGTTATTGCAGCAATTATATTTATCTGGGCTTCTAACTTTGTGAGTGAAGATGTTGAAAAGTTTGGAAGTTCTATAAAAAATGCATGCGCAGACGTTGATTTAGAAATATCTGAAGTTAGTCCAGGTTACTTAAATGTAATAAACAAAGGAGATGTTCCAGTATTTGCATTAAACTTAAAAGTTGATGATGGAAGTGGGAATAGTGACATATCTAAATGTGAAGGAAGTTTTTCTCCAGGACAGTCAGGAGTATTAGACATTGGAAATTATTGTGATTTACCAGGAGATGTAATAATAAGTGTTATTCCAGTTCTTGTTGGAACAACTAATGGTGAAAATGCAGAGTATTCTTGTGATAAAAACCAAATAATATTATAAAATGGTTTCCCGTAAATATAAAAGAGCTGTTTCAAGTGTAATTGCAAGTGTTCTTTTAATATTAATCACAATTGCTGCTACTTCTGTTTTAGCATTTATAATTATACCTTTTGTAAGAAATAGCTTGAATGAAGGCACTAATTGCTTTCAAGTTATTGATAAAATAGAAATAATTAATGAGGCATCATGTTATACTTTAAGTCCTGAAACTTCAAAGGTTAAAGTTAAAGCAGGAAATATAAATTTGGAGGGAATTTATTTAGTTATTGAAAAAGACGGCGATGAAGTAAGTTATGAAATAACAAATAACAGTATTGTAAATGATATAAATAATCGTGAAGCATTAAAACTACCTACATCTGGTGGGGGAGAAAGAACTTATAATTTTAACTTCAGGTCTTCAAAAGCAGGAGTTGGAATTATAGTTAATGAAAAAAGGTGTGGGATTTCAGATGAAACAACTTTAAATATATGTTAATTTTATAATACATGATGGATAAAAAAGGATAAGTATGGATAGAAACTAAACCTTTTAGAAAAAGGTTTCCAAAATACTTTTAAAAAAGTAACAAAAGAACGATAAACCTTTCAAAAAGGTTTCCAAATGAACCTTTAGGAAAGGTTCCCAAAACGGAGTGAAAAATGAATAAAAAAGGACAGATTTGGGTAGAAACGGTTATTTATACTTTGATAGGGTTAGTTCTTATAGGAACTATTTTAGCATTTGCAACTCCGGCAATTCAAAAGCAAAAAGATAAATCAATAATCACTTCTACTATTAATTCTATGAATGAGCTTGATAATGAAATATTATCAATAAGAAGAGCTGGTATTGCCAACACAAGAAATTTTGATTTTCTTATAAGTGATGGAAAAGTTACAATTGATTCTTTAAATGATAAAATAATTTTTAATATTCCTGATAGTAAATATGCATATAGTGAGCCTGGTGCAAGAATACCTATTTCTGGGACAAATATGGATGTTGTAACAACTAAGGTAGGTGATAAATATGAAGTTATCTTAACATTAGATTATTCTGTAAAAACAAAAATTAATGTAACTTATGAAGGGGATGAAAATGATAAAATTCTAAATCCTGCTTCAACACCATATTCATTAGTAGTTGAAAATAAAGGGAAGTTGCCTGAACAAAACTTAACTAATGTTGATATTTATGAGATTTCTAGATGAAAATATAAACATTTTTAAATAAGATAGTCTTAGTCAATTAATGAAAAAGAGATTTGATTTTATAAAAAATAATTTAATAATTTCTTTATTGGTTTTTATTTTAATTATTGTAATTCTTGGGATACTTGCTTATAATTACCTTCCAATAACTGGTAATGCTATCACTAGTATAAAATCGAGCAAATCTAAATGCACTGACAGTGATAATACAATTATCCAGGATAAAGATGCAAGTTATTACAGTAAGGGTTATGTGACTTATCAGTCTCGTGGAAAATTGCGGGAAATTAATGATAGTTGCTACAATAAGAACACTCTTTTAGAAAGATATTGTAAAAATAAAAATAGCTATTCTACAAAAAAAGTAAACTGTGCTCAAGGGTGTGAGAATGGCGCCTGTGTACAATGTGAGAATAAACTTGGTGATTTTTGCTATCCAGATATTCCTGGCAGAGATCCTGTAAAAATTAATGGACCAAGCGATTCCGGAAAAATTGAGATTTATTATTTGGACTCTAGAAATCCTACAACGCTTGAAACTCATATATCTTATGCTGAAATTGGTTACGATCCTGCAATTGATATTGATAAATATGACACTGATGCTGATAAAGTCATAAGTGCCCAGGAGTATATTAAATTTGCAAATGATTATTTCGCAAATTCTTGGCGTAATGCAGTTGTTAAATCATATTTTGGATCTCCTGGACCAATAATTATTGTTAATCATAATGAAGAAAAAATTAATGCAGGAAATCCATCTGAAACTCTTTATAACAGCCAAACTTCAATTTTATGGCTTATAAAAAATGATAACTCTAAATCACAATATGTTGCAATATTTATACTAGATATTACAAACAAAAGCCTTTCTACTGAGCAACAAATTAAAAAAGAATTGAACAATAATAATGGTTTAATTCCTAATTACTTAAAAATATATCCCAGTATGCTAATTAACCAACCTTGCAATGGGTATTGTATTTATGGGTGTTTTAGTAATACTGGAGTTTGTAGAGTCCAGCCACCATGTAAAGGAAAAGTTTCTTTTCTTGATGATTATTGCACTACCTATTTAACAGAATCGGCATGTATAAATCCAAGTAACTACCCTAATGGCTACTGTAATGGATTAACTAGCAGTTGTAGTTCACTAGTTTCTCAAGCCACATGCAATTCATTCTCAGGATGCAATTGGAATACAGGATCTTCATGTCAGTGGACAGGTTAATTTTATTCTAAGAATTTTTTAATAGAACTTTATAAACAAACAATTTAAATATATTCTAATACTATCAATTAAAAGAGGTAAAATGCAAAGCCAAGAATTTTTTATAGATACATCACCACCCATACCGCCTTTACCATTATTAAAAGATAAGACAAAGGTAGATGTGAGGTATGCAGTTATATCTCCATATGCAACTGTGCATATATTTTGGGATAAAGCTATTTCTGAACTAAGATATGAAGTAGAAGAGCCTGTACTTGAAGATGAAGAAAAGGAAACTTTAATGAGAATTGAAGAAGCTATGAGAGAGATAGTTAATGTTAACGTTGTTGTTGAAAAAACCCAAGAGGCAATACTTGAGTATATAGACAAAACATCAAAATTACTTATAAGTGAACTTGGGTTAAAAGTAAGCGAAGAATCTTATGAAAAAATGTTTTATTATTTATACAGGAATTTTGTTGGTTTTAATGAAATAGATTCTTTGTTAAAAGATTATTTTATTGAAGATATAGAGTGTAATGGAGTAAACACTCCTGTTTATATTGTGCATAGAATTTACAGAAATATAAAGACAAATATTGTTTTTGATGATATAGATAAACTTGCTAGTTTTGTTGAAAAACTTGCTCAGAGAGCTGGAAGATATATTAGTTATGCATCTCCAATTTTAGATGGTAGCTTACCAGATGGAAGTAGGGTTAATGCTACATATACCAAGGATATAACAAGTAAAGGCCCTACATTTACAATAAGAAAATTCACAAGCTTGCCTTGGACTCCTACACAACTAGTTTCTTTTAATACTCTAAGTCCTGAAATGTTAGCTTATTTTTGGATTTTAGTCCAATATAAAACAAATATACTTATTGCAGGTGGTACATCTTCTGGGAAAACAACTTTACTTAATGCAATTTCTTTTTT